>JBAXGK010000066.1:0-9032 GCA_037139435.1 Candidatus Omnitrophota bacterium
GGAACATCAGCTACACAAATGTCTGCACGATCGGTTGCGATTTTTGCGCGTTCCATTGTGCTCCTCAAGCTCCCGAGGCGTACGTCCTTTCTAAGGAGGAGATTCTCGGAAAAGTCCAGGAACTCTCGGACCTCGGCGGGACCCAGGTGCTCATTCAGGGAGGTGTTCACCCTGACCTGCCGCTCGATTACTATCTTGATATGGTCCGTGCTGTCCACGAGAAGTTCCCCAAGATCCACATTCATTCTTTCTCCGCGATCGAAATGGACACACTCGCGAAGAAATGTAAGATCCCATTGCCCGAACTTTTCAGGATGTTTAAAGACGCGGGGCTTAATTCTCTCCCGGGTGGAGGGGCGGAGATTCTTGTGGAGCGCGTCCGCCAAAAGATCAGCCCGAAGAAGATCTCATCGGATCGCTGGCTGGAGGTCATGCGGACTTCCCATGAAGCTGGTTTCAAAACAACCGCGACGATGGTGTTCGGTCATGTTGAAACAAAGGAAGAACGGATCACGCATCTTATCCGGCTCCGGGAGTTGCAGGATCAGACACAGGGTTTCCGGGCATTTATCCCATGGAGTTTTGTACCCTTCGCAAAGAGGGGGACAGTTCCTTTAAATGCGCTGGAGGGACTGTCCCCTTCAGGCGGTGACGATTATCTCAAGACGGTGGCGATCTCCAGGCTTATGCTCGACAATATTGAACATATCCAGAGCGGTTGGCTCACGGAGGGCCTGAGGCTCGCACAGATCGCGCTCGCGTTCGGGTGTGACGACATGGGAGGTACTTTGATCGAGGACAAGGTTTTGGAACCCACAGGGATCAAGGTCCACACGCGCCGCGAGGATCTGATCCGTCTCATTCAAGAGGCCGGCTTTATTCCCGTTCAGCGTGATACAAATTATCAAGTGCTTAAAGTTGTTGAGGCGGTGCATGATGTCCCCGCCTGAAAAACAGGACGAGGCTCGCCCGTCTTCGCAGGGCGGCGCACCTGATAAAGAATTTATCCGCGGCGCCTTCGATTCAATCACTCCGCGTTATGACCTGCTGAATCAGGTTTTGAGCTTCGGAATGTCTGAAGCTTGGCGCAAGCGGTCGGCGGAAATCGTCCTTGGAATACCCTCATTTTCTCCAAAGACGATTCTGGACCTTGGCTGCGGCACGGGGAAATTCCTGGAATGTTTCCTGCGAAGCAGGCCCTGGGAGAGCGCGACCGGGGTGGATTTTTCGGTCGCCATGCTAAAAAAGGCGTGCGAAACTGTCCCAGGGAATGTGCTGTGGCTCAAAGAGGATTTTGATTCCTTACCGTTCCTCGAATGCAGTTTTGATCTTGTGATCTCGGGGTTCACGCTCCGGAGTGTCCAAAAACTCCCAGAATTTCTAGGCCATGTTCAGCGCATTCTAACCCCGGGGGGGAGGGTGGCCTTTCTCGACCTGACACGGCCCAGAAATTCCTTGGCTCGTCTCCTCTTCTATCCCTATCTGAAATTTGTGTTACCGCTTCTGGGTTGGCTTATTTCCGGGAATCTGAAAGCTTATGGTTTTCTCTCCGGATCGGTGCGGAAATTCCAGGCCCCTGAGGAAACGATCCGGTTGATGCAGGCTGCCGGATATCGCGACTGCACGAGTAAAAGCTTTGCTTTTGGTGCGGCTACGCTTATCATAGCAACGAAATGACGCACAACCTACGACGCACAACGCGCAACGAAGGCTCTTGGTTTTTTGCGTTGCGCGTTGCCCGTTGAGCGTTGCGCGAAAAAAGACTATCTTCAGATAACTGCATGCTCTCCTCAGTGGGAAAATATGAATATCGATTCAAAATTGAAAGCATTAGGGCTGTCCTTGCCACCCGCACCCAAACCTGTGGGGCTTTATCAGCCGTTTGTGGTCTCAGGGAAGCTGGCATTTCTAAGCGGCCAGATCTCTAAAGACGCAGAAGGCAAGATCCTGGCCGGGAAGGTCGGCAAAGACCTTTCCTTGGCCGAAGGGCAGGCCGCCGCTCGTCTTGCAGCGCTCAACGCCTTGAGCATCATGAAGCACCTGATAGGTTTTGAAAAGATCTGCCGTATTGTGAAAATGACGGGTTTCGTTCAGGCGGCCCCTGATTTTTATGAGATCCCTTCGGTGGTGAATGGGGCTTCAGAACTTTTCGTGGAAGTGATGGGGGACCACGGGACCCACGCCCGTTCTGCTGTGGGTATGGCGAGCCTTCCCATGAATGCCGCGGTCGAAATTGAACTTATTTTGGAATTGAAGTGACGTTTTTATCCCCCTTTTGTAAAGGGGGAACAAGGGGGATTTAAATCTCCCCTGGCCCCTCTTTGCGAAAGAGGGGAATAAACTTGAAAGGTTCTTCATGAAACGCTTTCTGAAATTTATTGGGATATTCGGAGCCATCCTCCTTCTGAGCGCATTCCTCGCGCCTCTTTTCTACGATTTCTTTCAGACATTCCATCCTTACAAATTCGAGCGGATCTTTCAACGGATCGTCATGATCCTCTCGCTCGTGGCAGTCGCTTGTTTTGTTCGGGTCAAGAAAGAGATCTTTGCAAGCTACGGTCTGACGTGGAAGCAAAAAAGTCCCGGTCTCTTGGGGAAGGGCTTTTTGGCCGGTGTTCTCGTGCTGGGGTTGGTGGGGGCGTTGCGAGTTTTTTGCGGACAGGCGGTTTTTGCACCAGACTCCTTTACCTGGGTTGGATGGATCGTAAAATTTGTTTTGGCCTTAGGGACGGGTCTTCTGATCGGATGTTTAGAGGAATTTTTCTTCCGGGGGTTCATCTTTCGTTCCCTGATGCGTCTTTCGAGGAACCGGGTGTTCGTGAGTATCGTGATCACGACGTCTTTCTACGCGATCATCCATTTCATCGGCATGAAAAAGATCTTTGTGGATTCCGACCCGAATTTCATTGATGGCTTGAGACTCATCGGAGCTCCGTTTCTTTCCCTTGCCGAATGGCCAAAGTTTTGGCCGGAGGCGGTAGGCCTTTTTCTTTTCGGCTTGGCCTTGATCAGTGCGGCCTACCGGAGCGGCTCGCTTTATCTTTCGATCGGATTTCATGCGGGTTGTGTGTTTTTCGTGAAGCTGGACGACTCCTTTTTGCAATTTCAAACCGGAAGATCCTTTTTTTGGGGATCCAAGGTCCTCTATGATGGATTTATGGGATGGGCCCTTCTGGCTGTGATGGCGCTTGTTTTTTGGCTGATGCTGAAGCCTTCCGGCTCTGCGGCCGTGGGTATTCCTTCCGAGGTTCCCAAGGCTTAGGTATGTCCACTTTCAACAAAATCACACGCGAAGAAATCCTCGAGTGCCTCAAACAGGTCGAGGAGCCTGTCCTGAAAGAGGATATCATTTCTCTTGGCCTTGTCCGAGAGATCGCGATCGATAAGAACCGCGCCTTTCTTCATCTGGAATCTTCGGTCGAAGATCCTTCTCTGCAGGAAAAATTGCGCGCGGCGATCGTTCAGGCCGTGCAGGCGGCTGGCGCAAGCGGGTGCGAGGTGCATTTTTCGGGCGCGCCTAAAAAACAGGAAGACAAACCGAAATGCGGAGTGAACGCCTCCGTGGTTCAGCCGATCCCCGGCGTGAAATATGTGATCGCAGTCGCAAGCGGTAAAGGGGGCGTCGGAAAATCCACCGTGGCCGTGAACTTGGCGCTTGCTTTAAAACAGCTGGGCGCCAAAGTGGGCTTGATGGACGCGGATATTTATGGACCGAATATTCCGATCATGTTGGGGATCGCGCCGGAGAAGCGTCCGGAGGGGAATGCCGGAGAAAAGATCCTTCCGCTGGTTGCGCATGGCGTGAAGGCGATCTCGATCGGATTTTTCGCCCATCCCGAGCAGCCGGTGATCTGGCGGGGGCCGCTTCTTCATAAAACAATGGAACAGTTCCTGCATCGGGTGGATTGGGGGGAGCTGGATTTTCTGGTGGTGGATTTGCCTCCGGGAACGGGGGATATCCAGTTGTCCTTGTCTCAATGGGTGAGTGTGTCGGGAGCGGTGGTGGTGACGACGCCGCAGGAAGTGGCGCTAAGCGATGTCCGGAAAGCGGTGAATATGTTCCGTCAGCTGGAGGTTCGGATCCTTGGGGTGGTTGAAAATATGACTGGGGCGATCTTTGGGCGCGGCGGAGGCGAAAAGATGGCGGAGGTATTTCAGATCCCTTTTCTTGGGGATATTCCGCTTGAGGCGCAGGTGCGGGAATGCGGGGATTTCGGGTTGCCGGTTGTTCTGGCGCATCCCAAGAGCCCTATCAGCGAACGGTTCATGAAGATCGCGGAAGCGGTCCGTAAAACATTGAAATAATACAACCCATGCGACACCCGGTCTCGATGCCCGGAGTCAAAGTGGGTTCATAAGGAGTTATACGATGGCAAAAAAGAAAGTAGTTCAGGGCGAAGAAAGATTCGAAGCCGTCGTTCAGGAAATGCTCACGCTTCTTGGAGAAAATCCCAAGCGCGAAGGCCTCCAAAGGACGCCGGTCCGCGTCGCGAAATCGCTCCGGTATCTGACGCAAGGATACCAGATGGATCCGAAAGAGATCCTCGCCCATGCGGTTTTCAAGGAGCCCTACGATGAGATGGTCATCGTCAAGGATATCGAGATCTTTTCGCTCTGCGAACATCATCTGTTGCCGTTCTATGGCAAAGCCCATATTGCTTATATCCCGAACGGAAAGATCATCGGACTTTCCAAAATCCCGCGTCTTGTGGAGGTGTTTTCCAAACGGCTTCAAGTCCAGGAACGGCTTACGACCCAGATCGCGGAATGTCTGATGGAGGCGCTTAAGCCCAAGGGGGTCGCAGTCGTGATCGAGGCTCTGCATCTCTGCATGTCCATGCGCGGCGTCAAAAAAGCCGATGCCTACACCATCACCAGCGCTATGCTCGGTGCTTTCCGCAAAGACGCACGCTCCCGCAGCGAATTCCTCAGCTTGATACGGTTGAAAAGGGAAGAATAAAACGCGTAAGGCGAAGATAGGTAGTTTGCACCGTACGCCTTACTCCGTACGTCGTTTTTCGAATTACTTCTCGGAAGGGATGCCCAGTTTTGCTTCGAGTGCCGCGACTTTCTTTCTGAGAGCGCGGACGTCGTCGAGGGTTTCGGCCGCGCGGAGCTGAGCGCCGAACTGTTTTCTCATTTCCGCGTAGGGTCTTGCCGGTTGCCCGAAATAGATCTGTTTGCCAGGGACTTTTTTATTCGAAGGGAAGCCTGCTCCCGCGCCGATCATGGCCCAGTCGCCGATCTCCACATGATCTCCGAGCCCGACACTTCCTCCCATCGTCACATGAGAACCGACCTTGCAACTCCCGGAGATCCCTGTTTGCGCGGAAATGACCGTATGCTGGCCGAGCACGACATTGTGGGCGATCTGAACGAGATTATCGATCTTGCAGCCTTTGCCGATGCGGGTGGATCCGATGGCCGCGCGATCAATGGTGCTACACGCGCCGATCTCCACATCATCCTCGATCACAACGTTCCCGATCTGGGGGAGTTTCTCATGGGCGGTTGGGGTCGCGACATAACCAAAACCGTCCGCGCCGATCACGGTGCCGGCATGGATCACGACATTTGTCCCCAATTCACAGTTTTCGTAAAGCGTGACGTTCGGATGGATCACGGAATTGGCGCCGATCTTCACATTTTCACCCACGAAGGCGTGGGAACAAAGAACCGTGTTGTCACCGATCACGACATTCTCGCCGATTGTTACGAAAGATTCGATCGTGACATTCTTCCCGATCGTGGCGGTCTTGGCAACCGAAGCCAGAGGGGAGATTGTCCCCGGGAATTTCCGGGCAGGGAAGAGTTCCCGAAGGATCTGTGCCCACGCTCGCTTGGGATATTCGACCTGGATCAGGACCTTGGAGGACTGAGTGATCTGCTTCGGCACGATCATGCAGGCTATCTCAGAGGTTTCGAGCGTTTTGAAACCTTTTTCATCCTGAACAAAGGAAAGGTGCCCCTTGAGGGGATTCTCGAAATTCGTGATTCCTTCGATCAGAGTTGCGCCGTCACCGATGACGGTGCCGCTGACAATCTTTGCGAATTCTTCAACGGTTTTTTTCATGCCGTTAGATCTCCATTCAAGACGAGCTCTTTTAAGATAAAAACCAAGACGGTTAGCCAAAAAAATTCTCATTCCACGAAGAGGGAAGAGAAGCGACGAGACTCACGAGGCTGCAAGTATAACAAGAAGAAGAACGCTCTTCCAAATGAATTTTGTATGAGGGATGGAAATTTTAATCTATAATCCCGTCTGTTCGCGAAGTGCCCTTAAACCTGAGAAGGAGAGAACCTATGTCAAAAGAACAGATCAATTATATCTTGGTGCTGGCTACTCTTGTGGTCGTTTGGCTCTACTTTAATACCTTTTATGTTAATCTGGCAAAAAATCGCGGCATGGGTTCGTTTGGAGGTGTGCGGCCCGCCGCTTCTGCTTTGAGATTACCGAACCTTCCGTCAGTCCCCAAAGCTCCGAGACCTCCCCAAATGAATGATCTTCTCAAAGGGTATTCTCAGGGCAATAAAGCTCCCGCCGCGCCCGCGGAAATGGTTGCTGCGACCACTGAGTCTCCTAAAGCGGGAGAGGCTACTAATTCCTGAGCTTTAGTTCCTCGGGGAAGGTAAGCCCTCGAAGAGAATCTTGAAAAGAATGGAAATGAAGGGAAAGAACTTCTAGGGTTTACTCGTCGCTTCGGGAGGCGTGGGCTCTTCTTGCTGGGCTCCCGGAAGGGCAAGATAATCTTTTAAGTCAGCTCGCTTGTTGACATCGTTTGTCCACGTCATAAAAGCGATCTTTTGCTTTTCCGCAGCTTCTTCTTTAACCTTCGAGTCCGTAAGTTTATCAAACCCGGCCGGCACAAAACTCGCGATCTGTACGCGCAAGAGCTTTTGAATGCGGATGAACTCCCTGAGACCTTCCTCGAATTCACGCGGGGAAAGGTGAAGGGTGCGGGTGAGCCAGATCTTGTACTGCTCGGCGGTGGGGGCGACCAGGCCCTGCTGTTTGAGGATCTTTGCGATCTCCTCACGAACCTCTTCATCCGTCATTTTGACCCCTTCACGTTTCGCCTCGCGAGCATAAATAATATTTTGCCAGGTGTAATTGCGCAAGAGGTCCGGGTCTTCGATGGGTTTTTCGGAGGGCATGAAAAGCTGTGTGGCGCGGTAGAACTGGTTGTATTCCTGGAAAGTCACCGATTTCCCGAAGACCTCGCCCGCAAACCGGCCTTCCTTTTTCATCCCGCTCAAGGAAACTCCGCTTCCGATCAGGAAAGCCGCCACCAGAAACCAGATGCTGTATTTGATGTTTTTCCGAATGAATTTCATCATAGTGGCCGATAATGTAACACAAGCCTAAAAATAGGGAAAGCAGAAAAGCTGGCGCTCATAAAAAAAAGAGCAGTTTGCAGGCTTGTCGCGGCTAATTTTTTCCAAATGGGGTTGATAATATACCTTTGAGGAGCTATCATTATTGTATGAATAGAGAAGGGATGTCTTTTGTTGAAGTCGTGGTGAGCATGATTATCCTGGCGATGGTCGCTTTAGGGGTGACTGCGACGATCACCCTAGTGAATAGTGAAGGCCAGAGACACACCGCCGGTGGCAGTATTGATCTTCAGGCCCTAAGTTTAGCTCGTGAAACTCTCGAGCAGTTGAGGAACGCCGTGAGCGCAAGAGAGGCCGACGGAGAGCCCGGTTTCATGCTTGTGGATGCGAACGGCCCTGCGGTCGGCGTGACGAGGTACGAGTTCATTGCTACTGGGACCGCAAGGAGCAACCCGAATCTAGATCTTCCCGCGGGCGATATTCGGACTCATGGCGGGAGTCGGTTTTATACGGTTGAGGATATTGATGCCAGTTCGGACACGGAAGTCAAGGACGGGATAACCGATTATAAAAAAGTGGTCGTGGTCGTGGACACGGGGACCGCATGAAAAGAACGGATCATGGTTTCAGCCTTATAGAAATTGTTATTGCCACAGTCCTCGCTTTCGTTCTTTTGCTCGCCGCTTCTAACCTTATGATTAATTTTGGAAAATTCACGGCGAATGTCAATACGGCCGAGGGTGTACTCCATGATGCTAACACAATTTTTGAAGAAATAGTTAGCAGGATCACGGCCGCCAATAAGGTGACCATCATGCCTGAAGGACATATGGATACGCCTTCTACAGATTATCCTGCCGGCTGCGTGGCTACTCGCTGTATTCAAATAAGAATGGATAGATTGCTTCCTATTGGCTGTGATCCCAATAGTGTCGCGCTTGCAACAGCTTGCAGATACAGTCCCACAGATTTGACGAATGACGCGGTCTATACCTACTGGGCCAGAGCGTCTGCAACTGTGCCAGGAACCTTCGAAATATTTCGCTCGGGAGACACCGATGATCCTGCTGATGGAAAAAGAATAGCGACGGGTATCACGACACTTAGGTTTGTTCGGAATGTCGCGGCACAATTAAACAGGGTCACCGTTACTTTGAGAGCGCAGCATAGAAGCGGTGCTGAGGATTTATTGTCCGCGGAAACGTTAGAAACAACAGCTATCATGCGAGGAAGGAGCGCGACTTAGCCCATGAAGAGAGGATTCGCGTTGATCACGGTTTTGGCGGTCGCGATTGTGGTCGCGTTAGCTACAACGAAGCTGCTCCAATCGTTGGGAAGTAACGCCGCTATTAAGTCTAACAATCTTCAGGACTCTCGGGCCCAGTTTCTTGCGGAGGCGGGCATGCAGCACGCTTTGTGGCAATGCAGCACACCAACCGGTTGTCTCTGTAACCCGGAATTTCAAGTAAGCGTCAACATAAATGGAGCGCCCGTCATTGTTGAGGTTCCTATCACGGTTTCAGATGCGGATAAAATTGAGGTTGCAACGCCGGGGTATGTTCGTACTAAACAAATCAAAGTCGAAGTCGATTATAGTAATGTTTAAAAAAGGGATGACAACGCAAGGTTTTCCAAGGAGGGAAAATGAAGACAAAAAAAGGGTTTACTCTTACTGAGGTTTTAATTGCGGCCGTCAT
>JBAXGK010000067.1:0-8886 GCA_037139435.1 Candidatus Omnitrophota bacterium
GAAGATGCTCACAGGCACCGTAAACTGGTCGCTCGGCGCAAGGAACCTCGGAAGAGAGGCTTCGATCATAAGGGGTGACGCGACCTTTATCTTTCCCTCACCATTTCCGACATCCGTTTCAGCGCTCACGACCGTCATAAGGCGTAGTTTCCCTGTAAATTCCATGGGAACAGTGAACTCCGCAAACGCTTTCCCTTTTGCGTCAGTCTTGATATTGCTTTGCCAGAGCGAAACAGGCACGATGCGTTTCACCGCGATCGGGTTAAGATGATCTTTCGCATCATAACTGGCATCGCCTCCGGGAGAAGAAACACCCCCGATCTTTTTGTCTTCAGGTTCCGGGATCAACAGAGAATAGTAATCCGATGTTTCCACGCCATTTGCCCGTTTTCCATAAAAGAAATCGTATGGGTTCGGAGACTTGTAAGCCGTCAGCTGAAGAATCCCCTCATCGACAAGTGCGACCGAAAGCTCGGCGTCTTTGATTCGCTTCGATTCCTTTTCGACCTGGAGTTCGACTTTGACTTTTTCACCGGGCCGGACAGATTCCGGAAGTTTGACGACAATACCAAGCTTATGCTGGCTTTCCACGATCATAAGAGGAATCACACCATAGGCACGATGGGCCGCCCACTTTTCGCCCTTCACTATCGGACGGATCACCGTCACCGAGCAGTACGCGTTCGGCGAGAAAGAAGTTTCGACCGGGATTGAGACCTGCTGCGTCGCATCCGTAAGATTCACCACGGTCGCAAAAAGAACTCTATCCTGAGTCACCGTGATAAGAGCTTTCCCTTTGAAGGGCGATTTAATCAATAGCTTTGCTTTATCGCCTTCCTTATAGACGGCTTTATCCAGTTGAAGCTCGATCCTGTCGGGCCGTTCCATGGCCCAGGGCATCGCCTCACCCCATGGACCTTCTACATAGAATTTGAGAGAGACTGTATGCCCGCTCTTGGCGCGCACTCGCAGAATATGATCCCCGTAACTTTTCGGAGTGAATGTGAAAGTGCCGCTTCCCTTTCCGGCATCCACGTCCGCAGAATGAACTTCATTCTCATGGCTCTGGGAAGTCCACTGGTATTCGCCGTTCTTCATCTTCAGAATGCTTTCCCAATTAACTTTATTGACCGTCACCTTGAGCTGATCGCCCGAGATCTCTTTGCCTTCGGGCGACAATACCACAAACTCAAAATCCATATTCTTGCCCTTGGCGGAATTTCCTTCGACCTTCTGCCGAATACCCACATAGGCCGGATAAGGATCAAAGGCACGTTCCTGGTGAGCCGTGACCGCACGCCCACCTGTTTCTCTTACCGTTGCTCCGACATCAAGGACCGCTGAAGACGGCACGGAAATCTGCTGCTCCGGAAGTTTGAACTCGAAATTGGCTTTTCCATCAGGACCTGTCCGCTTTCCTTCAACGGGGATCTTCTTCTCGGAAAATTCAATCGTCTCATCCTTGAAGGAATATCCTCTAAAATCCGCCGGAGAGAAATCCTTCGGACGCAGTACGGCCGCGATCTCGACATTCTTATCGGCAGCCGCGGAGCCAAAAGACTGCAGAGCCAGAACCTCCGCATTGACTATTTCACCTGTTGCGAATCGCTTCTCCGGGACATTCAGCTTCACGGACAAACGGGCAGGCATGAACTCTTCCATCTGGAACTGGAACGTTCCGATCGGCTTTTCCGTTCCGGGTATCAGTATCCCGGCTTCATAGTCTCCGGTGAGAGATTCCACGGGAAATTCAACATCCCATTCTGCGGTTCCGGCTTTCCCGATCATACCATTCAACTTCTTGAAAACCTTACCATCCGGACGCTTGATCTCGCAGAGAACCGGGAATGTTCCAGGAAGAGACACACCTCTTCCACGCACGATCGCCCGTATATGGACAGTCTCCCCAGGACGAAAAAGATTACGATCGCCATAAACGAACGCCTCATAACCGGAACTCAGGTAAGGCCTTCCATCCACAGCAAAATCCGTCTCGGAAAGCACGGTTTCCTCAAGTTTGATAAATGAAAGATCTCCGGCGGCTGCCGCAGTCACCACAAAAGGTGTTTTGTCGCCCGACCAGTCCGCATCTTTAAAATGAAGAAATCCGCTCCCGTCGGTATTAGCCTCAAGGATCTGCTGATTCTTCTTGCTGAATACTTTGACCGTGGCCCCCACGATGGGATCGGTGGTGGAAAGGCGATTAACCCAAACAAACAGATCGTTATTCGACTTCTTTGCAACAATCCCTATATCCGTCGCAAGGATCAGCCGGGATTCGCTCTCCCACACGCCTTCCGCCGCTGCCTTAACGGTCAGAAAAAAAAGCCCTTTAGCCTCCCCGTTCAGGACATCCTTTATTTGAACAGGGACATCTCCCTTTTCATTGCGCTTCAATTTAACATCGAGGGTCTTCGTGACAACATCCGGTCCGAGGTCATCAGGGATCCAGCTGGAACCCATATGGTTAAGAAGATAGACGATGTTGTTGTCGTAGACCTTGGCCGCGGAGGCCTCAAGCTTATCAATATTCACCACTTCGACAGGCACCGTTTGGCTGCCATCAAGAAGCAGGTACTGCCCATTCGTCTTGAAGGAAAGATTCGGCTCATAGTCCGGAAAAGTCACAGACTCCTTCTTGTTATCCATAAGCTTGCTTCCATCCTCAGACGGAAGCCCTTTCAAGATCTCGACCGCGCAGTCTTCCCCCGGCTTAAAATCGCCGTAGAGTCTTAGGCCATTATAAATTTGTTCAATCCGAATGGACTTCTCGGGAGTCACTGACACATACCCTTTGGCCGCCAGAGTTGCCAGCGATTTGGAAAAGCTAACATCGATATAAGGCCCGTCCTCTTCGGCCTTAGGTGTGACGGAGGTTACGACAAGCTCAATCTTGGAAGTATCTGACGAACGCTCCTCGCCAAGATATTCAGCTTGCGAGATTCGGCTCTTTTTGCGGGCGGGATGCCGATCCTCCAGAACGGAGATGATCTTTACAAGTCCAAGTGAGTTAAGGGTGAGAAAAAGCAGTGTGATCCAGATCCATTTTTTCTTGAGCAGGGCGGACATTTTTCCAGTTCTCCGGTTATTTTGGACAGACTTCGGGACGGGTGCGTGATTTTGTGCGGGCGACATGGTGCGGTTCCTCTGTGTTATTCGTTATTTTTCTGGATTTTCCGGCGGGTCCTAAAAAAAACGCGGGCTCACTGGGCCAGTATTAACGGTTCATTACACAAAAACTGAATATCAAAAAATATAGCGCATTCTATCACAGCGCAGTTTGCAGTCCCTGTGGGATCGCGAACTCGGCTAACGGTTATTAAGCATCCCGAAAAGACACAACACCCCAAAGATCCCAAGAACAGGATGGAGGCTCCACAGAATCATGGAAACCAAAAGTCCCCCGACCAAGATAAGACAACCCATAAAACCTCATCTTCATGTCGCCGAATAGCCCAAAATCTTCAAAGATGCTCGTTATTGTTAGCAAAAGATCTACGGCCGGTCTATTCCACGATGAACTGCCTAGACAAGACCCATTCGTCAGCTATTTATTCCACGACTGAAAACCGTCAGGCAATCCATGACTTCATTAAAGGGCCTTCCCAGCCGAAAGATGGCTATACCCTGCCACAGACAATAGTCCCTTCATAACCGCCCCCAGCTATTCCGTAAAACACCTCGCCTCCTTCAAATCGCCAGGTCACTTTATCGCCTGATCCGTCATTTCGGGCATCCTGTCTGCGCCTATATTCGGTTGAATTGATTTCACGGACACCTTAGCACAGGCCGCGACATCGTCATGTCGTTGTCAAAATATTTTTTAAAAGGTCCGGGGAGCTATTTTAGCTGGAGGGTTTCGCTTGAAGCGTCGCGATAGGTTGGAAGAATACGAATTTGCCTGTAGCCGGCGGCATGAAGCACGCGTTGGCTGTGAGAAACGGCCTTATCAACCGTGTTGTGGTTCTTGCTGATATGCAGGAGGTAGACGGCTTCGGGCAGAATAGCGGACGATCTCGCCACATGAAGCAAAACATCGGAGCAATGATCATTGGACGGCTGGTAAGGCAGGATATGCCGTTGCTTCACATATTCCGGAACGGGGCTCGGGCCCTTGATCATCTTGGAGCAATAGTTTGAGGCGATCAGAATCAGATGCGAGTCAAACAAGTTCTCGGCGATACAGTCATCGGGCATGCCATAATCCGTGACCAATGAAATCTTTTTCGCCTTCCCCACGACTCCGCTATGAATGCAGAAACCGACGCACCCTCCTTCCGCGTCATGGTTCACAGGAAAAGACGTCACGGTAAAAGACCCGATCGTAAAAGGCGCTTTACCGATCGTGCGAAATCTTAGCTTTTGTTTCTCTGACAGGTTCCGCGCCACGACTTTCTTCACACCGGGAATGCAATAGACTGGCACTTCATGACGGAATAATCTTGCGACAGTGGTGAGCTTACTGTGATCGTTGTGCGCGTGAGTCACCAGCACTCCGCAGAGATCCCGCATTGAAAAGCCCAGGGGCGCGAGCAACCCTTCGGTGACGCGGGGTCCGAGGCCGCAATCGATCAGGATCGCGTCCTTACCGTTCCAGATCAATGTCGAGTTTCCGCTGCTTGAGCTGCGAAGGACACTCACGCTGACAGCCGTGTCTTCAATCATCGCTTGCCCTTCAGCTCCGGGAAGTGATCCTTAATCTTATGGATGCGCTCGTCAAAGATAATGTCCCTGTGCTTCACGGGCCTGCGTAAGAGCATACCCTCAAATGAACGGCACCGGCTTAAGGCGACATAGACCTGCCCATGAGTGAAAGCCCCGTGATCAAGATCGATGATCAGATGGTCAAACGTCAGCCCCTGGCTTTTGTGGATTGTGATCGCCCATGCCAGCTTGATCGGAAGCTGCTCAAAACTACCGACAACATCTTCAACGATCTTCTCCGCGTCGTCATCGTACCGGTATTTGATCTTCTCCCACGTCGTTGCTTCGATCGAATGAGTTTTAGTGCCGATCCGGACCTCGACTGAGTTTTCATCAAGATCAACCACTTCCCCGATGCTGCCGTTGACCCACCGTTTATCGGGGTCATTACGGATCATCAGAACCTGCGCTCCTTTTTTAAGGCGGAGCTCGGTCTCCGTAGGATAAGACGACCTGTCAAACTCGCCCTCAACACCCGCGTCATAGCAAAACTCCGGGCCCGTCAGATGCCTGAGCCTCGCCATGTTGATCGCATGGGCCGCGGCATTCGTGGGCGTCAGCGTCATGCAGTCATGAGCGGCGTCACACATCGCGGGATTTACGCGGCTATTTAAAATTTCCATTTCATCATCCGTCACAGACCGGTTCCGGATCTTATTGAGAAGCCCCTTGAACGCCTGCTCCTTTTGCCGGTAGATCTTTTGTAAATTAAAATGATGGAACTTGGTCTTTTTAAAAACCTCCGCGCTAAAAAAATAAGGCGTCTCATAGAGGCTGTTGTAAATTCCCGCCATCTCCCGGTCCACGATCGGAGGTAGCTGGAAAAGGTCCCCGAAAAGCACCACCTGAACTCCGCCGAATGGCTTCCCCGGTCGTCCTTTATTGATCTGAAGCGCGTGATCGATCCCGTCCATAAGGTCCGCACGCATCATGGAAGCCTCATCCACGATCAAAAGCTCCAGGCTCTCAAAAACATGCTTCGCGCCGTGAACCCGCTTGATGTGATCCGACTGCACGAGCTTCGGCGGGAATCTGAAAAAGGAGTGGATCGTCTGACCGTGGCTGTTGATGGCCGCGATCCCTGTCGGCGCCAGCACGATAAAATTCTTTTGCGTGTTTTTTCGGAAATATTTCAGGAGCGTCGTCTTGCCCGTCCCGGCCTCGCCCGTGATATAGAGATTTTTTTTCGTTTTCTCGATCGCGTTGAAGCCGGTTACAAATTCATCGCTCAGCTCAAAATCGTCGGGAAGGTCCAAGTCGAAGTTCTTGTGAAGGAGGTGCCCGCTGGAAGCCGTTGCTGTATTTGGCATAATGGCGGTCAGTATAGCATGTTCTCCGACGACGTCGTGTCGCGACCTGGAAAGCGCGTTAAATTAAACAGAGACACGCCAAATGGGGATACCCAAATGCTGGCGAAAGGTTTCACCTGCCAGGAGCTTGGCCTTCCGCTCAGGAAGATCCCCTCGCCCGGCAACGTGCTGTCCGGACCTTTCACTTCTTTTCATGAACGGCGGTCCGGACTGCCCCAATCTCCGCTGCGCGTCGCTTGATTGGTATTGGGACTGGCGGTGCTTCCCCAGCCATAAAGAGGTTCCCAGATGGAGGGCATGCTTCCCGTAAAGCGCATTGACCCCGTCCAGCACCCGATCAATCCTCTTAAGGGTTTCGATCTTTGGGACATCATCAAAAAGATCGTATTGCACCGTCCGGTCTGCTTCTAACTTTGAAAGGACGATCCCTGTCAGACGGTACAAAATACCCGGTTTAAAGATTTCTTCAAACAGCTGATCCGCCAAATGAACGGCTTCAAGCGTCGATGAGGTGCTCCGGTCAAATGCCGCCTCTACGCCCGAAGATCCAAAGCTCTGGTCCCTCAGGAACACAGCCATGTGCCGCGCCCGGAGCTTATGGCGCCGCATCTTGATAAAGGCTGACTCCAGATTCCGAACAAGCTGGGCCTTCACAAAGTCTTTCTCAGATGATGGCGGTGTGAAAGTCTTGGTCTTTGAGATTGAGGCATAGTCCACCTTCTCCTGGGTAACGACCGGATACACCGCCTCTCCGCGCAGCTCATGCCACAGCTCAACGCCGATCTTACCTAAAAGTCTCTGAGCCCACGCTTCCGGGCGGCTCACATAGTCCCAGACATTCCGTACACCTTGCTTCTGAAGAAGTGCCACCGTGCTTGGACCAAACCCACAAACGCGTTCAAGAGGTACGGTGGGAAGAAAGAGATGCAATGCGCTCGCGGGAAGCACAAAGAACCCGTCTGGTTTCTTTTCTTTGCCGGCGATCTTGGCAAGGGTCTTGGATGCGCTCAGCCCCACCGATACGGTGAGCCCTAATTCCGACTGGATCGCTTGCTTTATCTTCCAGGCAATCTCTTCGTATCCTGTCCGGTAAAGCCGCCTGAGCCCGGAAAGCTCCGCGAAGGCTTCATCAATCGAGTATTCTTCGACGGTCGGAGTAAAACGGCGCATGATCTCAAACATGCGCTTTGAGTAAAGGCTGTAGGTCTCGTAATCGCTCGGAAGGCAGATCAGTGTCGGCAGCAGCTTTTGCGCTTCCCAAAGGCGCATCGGACGCTTCACGCCGAGAGCTTTGGCCTCGTAACTGGCACAAGCAACAATCCCCCGCTCTTTTCCGGTAACTACCGGCTTCCCTTTGAGCTCCGGATGAAGTGCTTGCTCCACGGATGTGAAGAAAGCGTCGCAGTCGATGTGAATGATAGGGACAGGAAAAGAACGGAGGGACAAGGGACCAGAATTAAGGGGCATGGATCATGAGACCTGCCGGGATTCCAAAGAACGAACAAGTCCTGTCAGGATACGTCCCACCTCGCTCCTTATTTGCTCCATTTCCTGAAAGCGGGATCCCGGAAGATAGCCAAGGTCCCTCGAAAACAAAAGGTAGGTCTCCAATTCGGATAAGGATCCTTTAGCGATCCTCAGAAAATGGACGTAGTCTTTGCGGGATTTCCTCTCGTAACCTTCCGCGATATTCGCCGGAACGGACAAAGCGGCCCTTCGCATTTTGGAAACAAGCGCGAACTGTTCCTCTTTCGGATACCTTTTCAGCTCCTGATAGATCTCCAATGCCAGGTGATAAGACCTCTGCCACGCCAGCAATTTTTTGAACCCTATCCCTTCTCCCATGTCCCTTGCCCCTTTCTCTTGCCCCCCGTTCTTGCCCCTTGCCTCCTGACCCTTGACCCTATTTATATTTCCGGACATTGGCGATCACCACCCCGCCAATCACAAGCTCCGCCTTAGGCTCGATCAGGGGATACTTCTTGTTTGCGGCCCGGAGCAGCACCTTCGCGCCGTGCTTTTCGTAGTACTTCATGGTCCAGTCGCCATCCACCTGGGCGATCACGATGTCCCCGTGCCGCGCCTGCCGGCCGCGCTCCACGATCACAAGGTCGTCAGGCATGATCCCGGCATCGATCATGGAGTCTCCGGTGACCTTCACGAGATAGCTCGCCTGTGGATTCTTGATCAGAAATTCATCAAGCGAAAGGGTGTCGACTAATTCTTCTTCGGCGGGGGACGGAAATCCTGCCTGCACCGTCCCGAGGAGCCTGACGCCGCCCTCAAGCATGGGGGTCGGCACGAGCTTTCCCGCTGGGTCGCGCTTAAGGATCCCACGCTTTTCGAGATGCTCAATAAGAAGCGAGACTCCCCCCTTGGAGCTGTATCCTAAAAGAGACTGGAGCTCGGAGAAACTGGGCAGGCGCTTTCGGCTGGAGTAGAAGTCTTTGAGCTTAGAGATAACCGCGGGAAAATCGATCCTCTTTGGCATGCGCCATTATAAACGGACTATCGTCCGTTCACAACTCCTTTAACAGATTTTCAGTCCTCCAGCCCCACCCTCTTCCGGCGAAGATTCCTCGCCCCGCCTGAGCCTTAACTCTGTCTTGGAAAGTTCCACAAGAGTTCCACATGGACGGTTTTTGAGGGGGAAAGAAAAAACCCACCACCCACACAAATTATGTGAGAGTGATGGGTTAGATAGAGTCGCGGTGACATGTCTAAATGGTGCAACTATCTCCCGCGAAGGGCCGCATTGTAACATAACGCATGTATACATCTACTATATGAAGGCCGGTTCAGAGATGGTTTCATATCCTGTGAAATCCGCTCGAAGGCGGCCTGGTATTCCGATTGAAGCCGGCCACCTGTT
>JBAXGK010000068.1:0-8840 GCA_037139435.1 Candidatus Omnitrophota bacterium
GCCACACCGCGCCAAGCCGGGATCATCCGTCCACCCTCAAGAAACCTCGACCCGGAAACGCAATCATACTGGGACAACTTTTCAATCATGGCGGGAATACAATCCGGGTCATGGTTGAAATCTGAATCCATGATGACAAGCAAATCTCCCGTCGCATTTTCAATCCCGCACCGGATCGACTTCGCAAAACCCGGATCCGAAAAACGGACTATGACGCGAGTCTCAGGGTTCTTGAGATCCATAACAGCCTGCGCAGTCCCATCCGGGCTTTGATCGTCTACCACCAAGATTTCGTGAGGAAGCTCTCGAAGCGCTCCATGAATAGCCTGAACAAGGGGCACGATATTTTCCCGTTCATTGAATGTCGGCACGATGACAGAGATCTTTTTCATGCTCTCTTTTTCCGAAGTTTCTTTAACTGTCCGCACACGTACCGGATCTGTCGTTCCGTCAGCGATGGGAATGAAGGAAGGCTGATGATCCTGGCACTAATATGATCCGCCGCAGGAAGCGCCGGTGCCCCGTAAAGCGGCATGGCACTTGGCGGAAAAAAACCTGGCCTTGTCTCGATCCCGAATGCCCCTAGGCGTTTCATAATCTGATCCCTGTTTGCTCCAAAAACCTTCGGGTCAACCTCAACAGCAACACACCAGACAACAGGCCGCACGTCGGGTTTAAAGCATTGGAACCGAATGCCATCTTCACCTTTGAGGTATCTCCGGTAAAGCGCGTGGACTTTGTGTCTGGAGGATATGATCTTCGCCCGATGTTTAAATTGCGCGCAACCCAGCGCAGCCTGAATATTAGTCAGCCGAAAATTATAGCCCAAGACGTCATGCCAGTAGCGCCCTCTTTGGGAAAGCCCATGATTGCGAATAAGCTGCATACGAGCAAAGAGTTTTCGGTCCGAAGTGAGAACGCAACCGCCTTCTCCAGTCGTTAGGGTCTTGGTCGCCTGAAAACTGAAACAACTGATATCTCCGAAGGTTCCGGAAAACCGGCCCCGATATTTGGAGAATAGGGCCTCCGCGGTATCTTCGATCAAAAAAAGTTTCCTTCGGTCGGCCAACCGCCGAAGCGCCCCCATATCACAAACATTCCCATAATTATGAACCGCTACGATCGCTCGGGTCCTAGCTGTGATCTTCCTCTCAACACACGCCGGATCCATACACCAGGTGTCCGGATCGATATCGGCATAGACGGGCTTGGCTCCAGTTCCGATGACCATATTGGCTGAGGCCATAAAGGCAAACCCGGGCACGATCACTTCATCCCCCGGCCCAACACCGATCGCGAGCATAGCCAACTGCAGCGCGCTGGTTCCGTTTGAGGTAGTAATACAAAAGCGGACGCCGTGATACCTTGCCAGATCCTTCTCAAGTTTCTCGACATAAGGCCCGCCGGAGATCCAGGTGGAGCGCACGGCATTCGCTACGAATTTTTCTTCATCACCCCAGAAGCAGGGCTTTGCCCATGGAATATTCATAAGGTTAAGACCCTTCATGACTTCATTTTATGCTAAAAACCGTACAATCCCACCATGTAACGACTAGAGACCGTTTCGCATTGATAGCCATGGTCCCGCATCAGCCGCTGGAATTCAGAACACGTGTACCAGGAAGAGACAGGCACATAATAGTCCGTTCCGCATAGATAGTTCATGGCCCGCTGGATCAGAGATCCTTCCTTTTGAGGCCGAGGAAGAACATCTTCCACAATGACAACACGCTTTGCCGCCTCCTTAAAACTTTCCAGAAGAATGTCGGCTGTAGTGTTACGAAATTGACTAAGCGCAATGACCATCGTAATAACATCAGACCCAGGAACCGAGGGCGGCCACCCAGCATTAAGATCGCAAACGATCGTTTCGACGTTTTTCTTTTTGAGAAGAGAAAGAAATTCCAGACTCGCATCCATAGCCGTATAGGTGCAATCCCCCGGAATAAAATTCCTGAGATCTCCCGGACCCGAACAAACATCGATCACGGATTCTTCCGGACCGATATATCGCGCTGCGATCTTGAAGCGAAGATCGTATTCCTTTCCAAGTTTTAACAAGGCAAGAGCGCTATAGAGAAATTCACTTCGATAATGAGCTCCTTTCATCCCTCTCACTGTGAAACTCCCCGATCGCCGAAAAAAATTTTCGTATTACCGCGCCCCATGGCCAACAACTGGAGCGGGTGCCGGCGGAAACAGGTCAGTGCCAGCCAGGCGTAACTGAGGATGAATATTTGCTCGAAAAACCAATTGGGTGGCAGCCGGATCAGCGATTTAACGAGAGGCCTCAGCCATGGAAATTTTAAAACCCAGAAAAAGAATTTATGCAAATTAACCAGCTCATCAATATTGTCCTGCTTCAAGATCGAGCCTTTGAAGAACGTCGTGTTAAAATCAGACGGCAGAACGGTTCCAAGCACTCCCTCCTTCTGCATTCGCCGAGTCAATGGAAGCTGGGGGTAGGGCTGAAACACTGAGGTGTACACAAAATCTGTCTTTATCCTTTGATTCAGCTCTATAGTTTCAAAGGCGTCCTCAACCGTTTCTCCGGGCCACCCCAAAACATTGGACGTTAAGAACTTAATACCGTGAGCGTGAAGGGCCATTGCCGTGCGTTCTATCTGAGCATTGGTAACGGGCTTATTTAGAAGTGTCTTCCGTGTTTCGTCGCTTCCGGTCTCAATACCCATGCACACGCTGAAAGCGCCCGCTTCAGCCAGCCAAGAAATAACCTCATCGTCAATGGTATCCGGCGTAATGTTGCACACAAAAGGCAGCCCGATGCGCTCCCTGTACATTCCGGAAAACTCTTGGACCCACTTTTTATTGACCGTGAACAATTCATCCATAAATGTAAAAGATCGCGGCTTAAACTTCTTTTTAATTTCTTCTAATTCGGCGATCACATACGAGGGGCTATGTTTGCGAAGGAATTTTCCACAACCCAGGAACATTTCCCTCAACACCGTATTCATACAATAACTACAGCTGTAGGGACACCCCCGACCGGCGATCACATCAATGGAATCGAGATTATTGAAATACCCGTACTTCTGATAGAGATCACGGTCAGGAAAAGGAAGAACATCCAGATCCTCGGTCAGCATCCCCACAGGATTTCTGACAACGCCTTGAGAAGTCCTCACCCATAATCCGGCAATATCCGAGTAAGTCTCTCCACGCTCAAGCCGGTCACATAGCTCCAGCGCAGAAAATTCCCCTTCCCCCCTGCAAAGGACATCCACACATCCATGAGCCATCGTTTCTTCAGGAAATAAGGTGGAGTGCAAATTCCCGAAAACAATCAACGGAGTCTGAGTTTTTTGCTTTAACCTTTCAGCAACCTCCAGAGACCATTCAAAATCTCCTGTCGCGGTAAGGGTCGAAAACATGACAACTTCCGGATCCGCACGAAGAATCTCAGAAACGGCCATTTCGACATCTGCGGCCATGACCAGCTCAGTGGCATGTCCTGCTTTCTTAAGGACGGCCGAAAGGGACATAACGCCAAAATAGGAATAAACGAACCTTTGGCAGAAAACAACTCGGGACACTTGTCAGAACTCTTCGGGGATGCCGGCTCGACTGCAGAAACGATCTCTTACAAAACACACTAGAAATTCCTCCGTTCAAAAAAAACAGCCCTCAGGCGCCCGGTCTGAACTGGCACTTGACCGGCGGGCGAGTAAAAAAATAAAAGAAGATCGCCCAAAAGATAACGTCGCAGGCGATCAGCGCTGCCACGGCAAACGGGGTAAGCGAAGAAAAAGTGACACCTGTTCCCGTCCAGGACAAAAGATGGCCCATCTGCTGATCCAAGTATTGTGTATGAAATCTCACGGCCTCGTAGGGATGCTTCCAATAAACAGTTAAGATCGTAAATCCGCCGATGAAAAACGCCAACTTCCGGGCGATCTCCTTCCGAACCAATAGCCCCACTCCGGCAAGAATACCCAGGATCCTCTGGAACCATGAGAAGGCATAGCGTACGCCAATTAGCCCGACCGGCAAATAGCTGTAATAATGCTCATACAGCTCTTTTTCCATAGCCAGTTTATGCATGTGAACAAGAGAACTCAAGATGAGAAGCGTACCAAAAATGACCACCCCAGCGACCGCCCAGAATGGCACGGGGATGTGAGTTTTCTTTTCATCCGCCAACTGTTTTGCTCTTTCAAGCTTTAATCTCTTTTTTTT
The DNA here is from genome assembly GCA_037139435.1 of Candidatus Omnitrophota bacterium. Classification (GTDB taxonomy): domain Bacteria; phylum Omnitrophota; class Omnitrophia; order Omnitrophales; family Aquincolibacteriaceae; genus Aquincolibacterium. The sequence continues at coordinate 4,201 of JBAXGK010000068.1, forward strand.
GCCCATGTGTTAAGTTTATCGAATAACTCCCCTCTTTGAAAGTTCAAATTTTGAGAAATCGATAGCTCCGCGCGCTGCCAGCTTCCCCTCGAGCCTATTGTCCATTTGCCAAATCGGTGGTATCATCTTGGCACTTTTGGTAATGCTTATTTTACTTGGATCGAAAATGCAACCTCGGACATGCTTGCAATGAATAAGATCGTTTGTCTTTTTTTTATTTTTTCCATACTATTCAGCCCCTACACTCCTCCGGCCCAGGCAGTGGACCCTGCCTCAGCGTCGAGCTCCGCCGTTCAGAAATCCCTCAGCAAGAACAGGCCCATGGACAAAAACCAGAGCTCAAACCGCTACGACCCCGACAATCCCTCTTACTACAACAGTCTGCGGTGGCTGGTCTATTCATTAATCCTCTTTCTCCCGTTCTCTTCCCCGGAAGCTCATTCCCGGACAACGAAATCCTCCGGCACTCAGCTGCGGGACTCAGGAAATTCCCTATGAATAAGATGACATCATTTTTCCTTGCACCCCTCACCGCTTTTTTTCTTCCCCAAGTCTATCGAGACGCCTCAAAGTCTTCTTGGAGCAGAGGGCTGCTCTACGTCGTCTATTGCTCTTTCCTGGCGGCCATCTTCCTTGTAATGATATTCGCCCAACGTTTGGCAATCAGTGACGCCTTTTTCCAATGGGTGAAAAAGGAAAGCCCTGTCTTGATCTGGACACCCGAGGGGCTCTCCTTTGAGGATAACCGGAGGACCGCAAGACTGGATCATCCTGTATACGGCCCTATTGCCGTCTTCGATATGGATCGAGCCTTCGCCTCGGGGAGAGACCTGAGATCCACCTACTTGTTCGTAACATCGAAAAAAATTTATTTCATTCATCCCTACGGGCAAGTGGAAGAACGCGACATTACGAAGACCGGAATCCTTCCGAACAAGCACCTCCCGCAACGCGTCCGCGTCACAGGGCAGGCGATCGAAACTTTCTATTTGACCGCCAAACTTGCCTTCCTGATCGGAGCGCCCGGCGTGCTCTTTCCCGCTTTTTTCATTATGTTCTTGGTCGGCAACCTTGTTTATTCCCTGGCAGGACTTCTTCTCAATCTACTCAGAAAAAACAGGCTGCGCTACGGCGCCATCTTCAGTATGACCTGCTTCGCGACCGGAATTTCAATCGTGCTGTCCGGCCTCCAGCTCCTTGGCCCCCTAGCATCATTACCGTGGCCACCGGCCATGAACTTCCTCCTCGGCCTGATCTACATGTGCGCCGCATTCACATTGACGGACAACCCTACATCCTAGCTCATCTTTAAATCTTCGAACGAAAAAGAGCTTTGACGGAGGGTCGCGTCAAAAAAAAGATGATGGCGAGATAAAAAGAGATTTCGAGAATCATGAGACAAGCGATACATCCCCAAGCCAGCGCAGATTCCGTAAGCCAAGTGATATTCCAAGCGTGGGCAAATTGGATGATGCTAGCGGGACTGAAGGGCGCGCCATTTGCGGCCATTTTTTCACTCAAAAGACGCAGGTACTGATCAAATCCTTCGGGAGAATGTTTGCCGAAAACCCCTGCGCTGGAGATAGCGGCAAAAAAAACTGCAGCCTTTCGAAAAAGATCCTTACGATAAAAGAGTCCGACCCCCGTCACTAACCCCAGAAGAAGCCCCCCCCACGAAACCAGATACCGAAGGTGCATAAGGCTCGCGGGAAGATGCTGGAAAAGAACGCGATAGCCTGAATAGTCCACCAAGACGCCAACCTGGCGAATCGATGTGAGGATGAACCCGATCGCGAGCAATCCAATACCCAGAACCGCGCCCGAAGATCTCGGTGGTAGCTGCTTTGTCTCCATGACCTTGCGCCTCTCTATCGCGATCCTGAAAAACCACTTTAATATGAATAAAAACTCACGACATATACTGCTTTTTGGTTTAAACCAGCTCGCGCAATTTCATCGAAGAATTCCGTGATTAAAAGCGGAAAGATCAAAAAGGCTTAGGCCGCGCGAGCAGTCATGGCCTCGCCGAGGAAGGATTGCTTGATGGTCTCAGCAAAAGCCACGTAGTTCACAAAGCCTGCAGTCCCAGACCCAGCCCCGCCGGAGCCAGCCCCGTTGATATAATCTTTCACGCCGGTTAGCGCGGTCACTTGGGCGAGACGGAGGATCTCATTGATTTTACTGATTTCCGAAGCTTTCAAGGTCGTTGGATCAACAAGGAGAGCCAGCGCCAGTTTATTCATGACACCATCCCGCACATCCCCAAAGAACGCCAACTGGCTCATATCCTCAGGCATAATCACCACAACGTGTTCCTGGAACCGATCGATCAGGCCCTTGATGTTGGTGATATTCTTGAAATTCGGATCATCGATACTGCCGTCGTCGGCCACGATAAAGATATTCGTCAAACCGGCGGCTTTAATCACCGCGCTCCAGGCCGCCCTGAAATCCTCAGGCACATAGAACGCAACGGCAGAAGCCTTGTTATATTGCATGACCTGATCAAGCGGCTTACCAACAAGCTTGATCTGCGCCTGCATCCCGCCCGTCATGCTCTGCGCGGCAATGATTTTCCCCATGAGTTTCTTCAGAAGGTCTTGGACTGTGTCGATCTCCTTCGGATCCGCGGCGACCTTTTGGATGTCAGATACGCGTTGCTCGATCTCCTCCATAGGCATGCCCGTAGCATTTGCCAAGAGCAACTGGATATTGGCCATTTCCTGAGTGTAGTCGACTCCCAAGACTTTCGCATTCTTCATATCTTTGAGGGTTTCAATGTAAGCAAAGACATCCTGGACCGTATCATACAGCCCGGCATTCTGAGGATCCAAGAGCTCAGGATACTTCTTCAGGATAAAAGTAGTCTTGAGGTGGGTCTCTTCATGGTTCAATATAAGCCAGAGAAGGACGGCGCGAGCTTGGGTGTTCAGCTTAGGATTGAGCAACAACTGGGTGTTAATACGAAAGATGGGGGCTTGTCTTCCGCGTTTGTCAAACCCACTGTCGGTATAGGCCAACTTGTTGGTACCTTTCAGCATCGGATTGTTGAGACTGAACACGATACCGTTGACCCCTTTAACAACATCGAGCGAGCCGGGATAGAGTCGCAGCAGTTCCTTGAACACCTCGACAATCTCTCGTTTTTGAGCCTCAGAAAGCTCCTCCACCTTGAGTTTCCGCAAAGTCAACTCAAGAACTCCTGCTGTTTCTGGAGTGATCCCTCCGACGATAAGTCTCGCCATCATCCCATCCACCCAATCGCCCGTCGCTTCCACGCTCTTGGCCGAATCCACCTCAATACCAATGCTTTCCAAATACTCATTGAGTCCTGAGACCGTTTGGGCATTAGCCAAAAGAACACTGGACGCAACTTGCGCGACAACCCCCCATTGCGCAGACTCATCCCCCTTTAGGAACTGTCCGACCACATCAAATCGTGCTGCGTCGCCACGATTGAGGATAATTCTTTCAAAAAGTTGCCTGAGTTGCCGGACGGGCGTCGACACTATCACGGCCTCTTCGACCGCGAGGCCGGACGGAGCACGGACAAGAACCGAGCGCGCGAACGTCTTGACATCCCCTTCGGTCGCAGTCGCTGCATCTGGAACCATGGCATCCAATGCCATCGCGATAAAGGCAATCTCTCCCTTGGCATCCATGGGCGCCATAATCGCCTTCCGACTTAACAGAGCGATGATCTCCTGCCTGTTCCAGAACCTTTCCGAAATCTCTTCGAAACTCAAAGGCTCACTGGTATTGAGAATAGAGCGCAATACTGAGCTCGTCACATCCCTCACAGCGTCCGTCTCCGGCTCCATCTGCGTTAATACAGCAGGCACCAAAGACGCTCCCTGAGGACCTTGCAACGCTCTATCAAACTCGTCCCGAACCTTGGACAACTCATCTTGCAAAAGACTCAAGGAAGAATCCTGCAAATCTCCTGGTTCTTCCGCCCTCAGATCCGAGCGCTTAACCGAAGGATAATAAGCCCATTTCATCCAAGAATGGACCGCAGCGTCAGGCAATCGGTTCTTTGCATAAACGGCATAGGAAATGCCCTTTTGCATCAGAGGCAGAATAGCCGGGTACATATCTTTCGACATTTCACCAAACGCAAGATAAGGATCATCGGCCTTCGAAACAGTGACCGGCAACACATGCATTTCACCATTCTCGTCCGTCCATTCAATCACAAGCTGCGTACCATCCGCATCAAGATCTTCGCGGGAAACCATTTCCGAAAGGGTATAGCTGCCGTCTTTTGCTATTGTTTTTGATTGATCCCCGTAACGATCCGTCAAACTACTCGGATTAGGATCGTTCGCCGGATGGAAATGCGTCGCTTGAGATTTAGGACGTAGCCCGCTGGTCAAAGTACCATAGATCTCAACGGAATGGCTCGAGGCTCCCTGGAAGGTCATGAAAACGGACGCCCCGCGCTCGAATTGCATGAACGACACTTCAAAATCCAACTTTTGCAACTCATCAAGAAGGACCTTCGGAATATCCGTTTGTGAGTTGTGTACCCCAAGAAGTTCAAAATAGACTTTTTTACCTTCCTTCCGCAAATTTCGTATCTGTTCGACCATCTGCTGGGCTTGATCCTGCGTCATGTCGGGAGCGATATGGATCGTACC
>JBAXGK010000069.1:0-8734 GCA_037139435.1 Candidatus Omnitrophota bacterium
AAAATCCCGGATATCCTCAGAATACGTCTCATCCTGCTGGGACCAGAATTTTTTTAAGATCTCCGGCATGGGTTCCGGATTCATTTCGTACTGATAAAGGATCTGAAGGGCGCATTCACGAGCTTGGGTTCTTTTGCGATGCATCTTTTTTCCTTTGGGTCTTTCCTGCTATTTAAAAGTTATTTCTTTCTTTTGAGGACTTTGGAACTTTTTGCTCTTACCGATAATTGCTCGTCGAGGCTCGCGATCTCAAGCGCCGCCAAGGCGGCTTGCTCGCCTTTATTGCCGTGCTTCAAACCGGCCCGGTCGATCGCCTGCTCCAGATTATCCACCGTGATCACACCGGTTGCGATCGGAGTCCCGGTCTCAAGCGCTACCTGATCGATCCCACGCGTGAGTTCGTTTGACACACATTCAAAATGGTAAGTCCCTCCGCGGATGACGCAGCTGAGAGCAATGACAACATCACAATGTTTTTGGGTCTTCAGTTTTTTGCAAAAAAACGGAACTTCAAGCCCTCCGGGGACCCAGACAATCTTGATGCTTTTTTCTGGCACGCCGGCTTTCTGGAGCATTCTTAAAGCCCCGTCAAGCAAACGTCCGGTGATATAGTCATTGAACCGGGAAACAACGATCCCGAACTTCTTGTTCCCAGCGATGATCTTTCCGTGATAAGTCGTCATGGGTTGGGGTCCGTCTCTAAAATGTGCCCGAGTTTATCTTTCTTCGTTTGCATATATTTTGCGCTCACAGGATTCGGCGGCATGATGATAGGAAGGCGCTCCACCACCTGAAGACCGTAACCTTCCAGCCCTACGATCTTGCGCGGATTATTCGTCATGAGGCGAAGTTTGGAAAGTCCGAGGTCATGCAGGATCTGAGCCCCGATCCCGTAATCCCGGAGATCCGGCTTAAAACCGAGCGCCTCGTTCGCCTGCACGGTATCCAATCCATGCTTATCCTGAAGTTCATAAGCTTTGATCTTATTCGCAAGGCCGATCCCCCGACCTTCCTGACGCATATAAAGGATCACACCGGCCCCTTCTTGTTGGATCATTTTCATAGCCGTAATGAGCTGTTCCTGGCAATCACAACGCAGGGAGCTTAAGACTTCTCCCGTAAAACATTCCGAGTGCACGCGCACGAGCGCCGGCTTATCACCGATCTCTCCCTGGATCAGCGCAACATGTTCCGCTCCGTCGAGAAGCGACTCATAGATCCGGATGGTCCATGTTCCGAACTTCGTCGGGAGCTGGGCCTCGCTGACCTTTTTGACGAGCTTGTCCTTCTGCGTGCGATAGGCAATCAAATCACGTATGGTTCCGATCCTAAGATTATGGATTTTAGCAAATTCAAGCAGATCGGAGAGGCGCGCCATCTTGCCGTCGTCATTGACGATCTCGCAGATCACAGCAGCTGGAGGAAGTCCGGCGGCCTGCGCGAGGTCCACTGCCGCTTCGGTATGACCGGCACGACGTAACACACCACCTTGCTTGGCTTTCAGCGGGAAAATATGGCCGGGAATTACAAGATCTTCGCGTTTGGTTTTCAGATCCGATAAAAGCTCGATCGTGCGATTACGGTCAAAAGCCGATATCCCGGTCGTCACACCGGTTTTCGCATCCACCGAAACTGTGAACGCCGTTTTCATAGGATCTTCGGGATTGGGATTCATCTGATCCAGCCCCAAGGCCAGAATGCGATCGGCTGTCATAGGAACGCAGATCAGTCCCCTCGCGAATTTCATCATGAAATTAACCAGCTCAGGAGTCGTCTTGGACGCGGCAAAAACAATATCCCCTTCGTTCTCGCGGGTCTCATCATCGGTCATGATGACCATGCGACCTTCGCGAATATCCTGGATGATCTCTTCGGTCGTACTCAGTGACTTCATAACATCTCCCGTTCAAAAAAACTATATAGCGCCATGTTAACAACAACCACTTTTTTTGTCAAAAGCTGTTTTCATAAGTCGTTCATTACATTCGACTTACGCACCTTGACAGAAGCCCTAGCGAAAGGTATCTTTAGATTGAAGGGCATTATAACTTATTTCTTTGACAATGAGGAAGGCACTGGAGCCGGAGGTTCCGTGACCGTTTCTCTCAAAAAATAAAGCCTCAGCGTGAGCAAAACAGCCACAGCCTAGAGGGTTTCGCCTGACGAGCAATAAGCTTTTTTATTTTATAAGATTGCTAGATAAAGCGGGATTCTCGAACTCACAGTTGGGGCTTTTTTTTGCCAAAAAAGATCCCTTAGGCCGTCTTGTTAATTTTGGCTTTTAGGATCGAGCTGGTCTGATCCAAAACGTCCATGATGTTGATCGGCACCGCAAGCACCACTGTATTCGAAGCCGTGGGCCCCAGGCCATCGATCGTTTGAAGGGTCCTGAGCTGCATGGCTCCTGGACTTTCCGCCATGATCTTGGCCGCCAGGGCAAGATTCGCCGAGGCATCGCGATCGCCTTCCGCTTTGGTGATGGTCGCCCGCTTTTCCCGCTCGGCCGAGGCCTGACGGGACATCATTTTCTTGAGCTCTTCCGGCATATCAATATCCTGGATCCGGATGCCGGTCACTTCAAGTCCCCACGCTTCCGTATCTTTTTCCACATTGGCCTCGATCTTCTTACCGATCTCTTCACGCTCGGTGAGAAGCTGATCGAGCGTCATCTGCCCGATCACATCCCGAAGCGAGGTCTGAGAATATTGTGAGATCGCATAGCGGTAATCCTGAACTTTGATGATCGCATTGGCAGGATCATCGACCTTAAAAAAGATCACGCCATTGATCTTCACGGGAACATTGTCTTTGGTAATAACCTGCTGGGAGGGAATGTCCATGGTCAGAACGCGCATATCGAGCTTCCGCACTTCTTCAATGACCGGAATGATGAAGAAGAGTCCCGGGCCCGCAATTCGGCTGTATTTCCCGAGCTGGAACACCACGCCTTTTTCCCATTGCGCGGCCATCTGAACGCCTGAGGCGACCACCATGGAGGCAAAGAACCAGACCATGCCGAGGAAGGCCCCTAGACCTTGGTTCGCCATAAAAATAGGCGCTCCTACAAGAAAACCCACGATGAGAAGTGCGAAGAAGATAAGACCTGAAATCGGATTATTCATGGGAGACCTCCGTGTTGGGGTTGCAAAGTCCCTGCGGACCGCAGGCTGGGGCGATGACTGACTGCTCGTCAGGGATTCGACTAAATCGAGAAGATTAGGATCTTTTTCCATTTCCATTTAAAGATGCCCTGTGCTTGGAAGTAAACACTTGGCAGATTCTAACCCCGGATCGGGATTATTACAAATCCAATTCCCTAATTTCGTCGCAATCTATTACAAGCCCAATTCTCCATCAAAAACTCAAAGGTTAACTGGACTAGCCCTAGCAACCTTTATTGAAAAGAAAATAGGAGGCTAGGACAAGCCGCCGACGACTAACTGCAGATCGCCTGAAGTGCCACTTGCAACGGAATACTGGTCCACACTGAATTTGATGGACTTAACATGGTTGAGATCGACCTTCCCGGACGCCAGAGACGTAAGGAACTTATAATAACTCGCGGCCACCACGTCCACATTCGCAGAGCTGTAGGTATTCCCCCGAGCATCCTCAATTTCGATCTTCACACTCTTGGCCACGCCTAAGGTCGAATTGATCCCGAAAATCAGATTCGGAACCGCAGAGAGATTGATGCTGCTGCCGTTCTTACTGGGATCAAAATTCAGCACAATGCCCGCGAAGGCATTCGTGGCAGTCAGATCATAATGGAGCTGAAAGGTATTCGTCCCCGCCGTGTGTTGCAGCGTGCTGCTGGGTGAAGAATTCACGAGTTCCGCGACGCCGATGACCGAAGCATTATTGGCAGGCAGAACCGTAACCGCTGGCGTGCCTGGCTCCGCGGTAAAAGCAACCACGGGTGCCGAAGACAAATGCTGGAAGTTGATCGCATGGACCGTGAAATTCCCCGTCGCATCGCCACCTTCCAGAGGATCTACCACCAGATCGATCTCTTGGACATTGGCGAGAACCGCTTGATTCGGAAGATCGATCACAAGCCGTGCAAACTCCGCCCCTTGCTGAAGGACTGCCGTCGTTTGATAAACCAAGACACCCGAACCATTCTTGAGTTCAAGACGCACCCGCTGAGGAGAATCCACCGCGGAGTACTGAAGGATCAGCTGGTTCGCCTGAGCATTATAATTCTGATTCAATTTCCAGAAATGCCCGCTGTCCACTCCCGCCAGAGCATTATAGGAAAGTTGGACACCATAAACCGGCGTGGTCGTCACACCAAAATTACCGATCGTTCCTTCAGACGCGATATTGCTGAAAACCGATAGCGAACGATCCGGGAATTCCGGGACAATAGCCATCGACGTGGTCGCCCGGGTGATACTCGTCATCAACCGGCTTTTCTGGTCATACAAGGCGTTGTAACTCGATTCCAAACTCCGGTTCCTGAGGTAAGTCGTAAAATCGGCAGCACCGTTCCCCGAAAGCCCCAGCACCGTCGATGCCACATCGATCCCGATGAAACTCTGAGCAACCTCACTGGAGGACCTCGCGGCATCAAAAAGCCCGTAAAGAAGGTCGGTGTTCATGCCCGACAACATATCGATCGATTCTAGCCAACCCAGAACCGCATAAGGATCAATATTCATGGCACTGGCAAGCGCATAGGTCGACCCGACATCTCCCAGGATCGTGTTGATGGCACCTGCGTCCATGTTCGCTTCCGACATCTGAGGGATACCGATAGCCCCGGAATAGCCGCCCCCGGGGATCACGCTGGCCGAAAGAATGCCAGGGATGCGATTCTGATAAGCGTAATCCAGCTGGGTCACCAACTGATTATAGAGGGCATTCCGGAAACCGATAAAATCGCGTTCATTGTTTCGGAGTGACGGCCAGAAGATCTGAAATGCCGCCCCGTCCCAGGGAGCAAGGTTCACGATCGTCTGTCCATTCCGGTCCACATAATTCGAGTTAGTCACAATTTCGAAATTATTCCCCCAAACAGAGTCCGGGACGCTTGCGTACCTTACCGCCAGAAAAGCAACGGCCCCGCGGAATTCATTCCCGACCCGGTCGATATAATCTGAAAAATGAACCATGGTTCCATTAACGAGATGGCCGGTGATATCGTAAGAACCACGCAAAAGGCCCGTGGAGCTATCCACAAAAGCCGCATAGCCAACCTCTTGAGTCGTGAGAAAAGCCTCCGCCGTAGTGACGGCCGCGTTCCCGCCAAATCCGGCGCTTTCCAAAGCCCCGATCATTACAGCGATGCTTTGAGACAGATTGGCATTATCGCCCACTCCAATATTGATATGGCCGTCCGCATCCTTGCACGCTGTGGGCGAACCACTGGCAGGAAGATCGAGCCATGGTAAAAGCCCGTTCCAGCCTAAGCTGGACAGTTGGATGTTCCGCAGATTCGTCATCACCGCATTGATCTCGGCGAGAGCTTCGGCCTGCGACATGCCATTATTGATCTTACCCATCACCACATCCCCCAAGATCTGCAAATAAAATCCGATCAAAGTGGGCTGGGTATATTTCCCGGCGACACCCCCGGTGACATGGTCATAAGGTAAATGGGTTAAGGTATCAAGACCTGCTCCTGTTTGAAAATAATTCAGCCCTTGAGTGGTCAACGTATTCCGGATTGCAGGCAATGCGCTGGGCGTATAAGGGATACCTTTGGTCTGGATCTTTACAAAATCGTTCAGCAAGGAAGATCCGATATTACGGTCCTGGACAAAAACGATCTTTTTGATCTGCGCCGAGGCATTCACTGTAAAATTCTGCAACGAGGAACTCAGCAAGAACAAGACAGCGCTGGTATTGTCATTGGTATCCGTGATCTCAACCTTGACCCGCTCCCCATCACTCCCCTTCGCCGCAAAAACATATTGCGTAAAAGCAGGGACACCGAGAGTGATCGCGGTGAAAGCAAAACCACTCGCATTGGAGGAAAGATCGTATTCGTATTCGAACTCATTCGTTGAATTCTGAGTCAGTCTCATGACGGCATCTGTTGAGACGGGGCCCGTGCCCGAACTCAAGGCTGGGCTGGAAGCCGTCAAAAGAGTCAAATTCGCATCAATGTAAGCCGTACCGGTCTGAGCAGGGATATAGCTCAATCCCTTCGTCTCCACCGTGTAAGCCGTCACTCCCACCTCGTCTGAGACGAAATCAATCAACGCCACTGTCCCAAACCCCGAAATGTCAAACGTGTAGTTCTGCTGACCCGCTGCCAAAGTAACATTGAAGATCTTCTTCGTCCCGGAGTTCGCGGAGCTTACAAATTCCACCTTGATCGTGCGCCCTGCGGTCCCATTCAGCGCAAGCGTCACACTATTCCCTAAATCCGCCGCAGTCCCAACAAACGTCGTCGCATTACTGAAATAACCCCATCCAATGCTCGAATACGTAAAATCTCCCGCATCCGGAACATTCGAACTCGCGTTAAAGGTCGTAGTACTCGCTTGCGTCGTTGAAATCGTCGCGTTGTCAGTACTTGTCGTCGTCCCGTGACTCGAACTCACCACAGGATTCCCTGTCAAACTCGTGAGCGCAGACTGATTGTAAGCACTTGCAGGAACCCCCGGAGTGTAACTCAAACCCTTCATCCAAAACAACACCTGCCCGCTCGCGCCCATATGCGCTTTATCCCCCACGAAATTAATAAGCGCAATATGCGACGCATCCAACCCCGTCAGATCCAGCGTGAAGTTCTGTGGTGTCTCAGTTAAATTCAGGAAAAACTCCTTCTTATGATAGCCCGTGTCCCACACCTCCACTTTCACCTGCCCCCCGGTTCCCCATGCCGCAAACGCCAGACTGCTCCCGAGCGACCCGGAACTGGTCCCTTGATAAGCATGTCCAGCATCAAAATAACCCCAGCCCACCTGCGTGAACACAAAATCATCAGCATCCGCCAACGTGTAGTCAAAATAAAACTCATTCGCATCATAACGCGTCTGCGTGATCGTCCCATTCGCCGTTCCGCCGGCCGAACTTGACGTCGGATTCGACAACACAGGACTCCCGGGAAGCACCGTCACTGAATTGGTATCCAGTACCGTTCCGTTCAATCCCGACACATAACTCAACCCCTTCGTCTCCACCGTGTAACTTGTCACTCCCACCTCGTCTGAGACGAAATTAATCAATGCCACAGTCCCCAACCCCGTGATATCAAACGTGTAGTTCTGCTGACCGGCCAACAAGGTGACGTTAAACGTTTTCTTTGTCCCAGAGTTCGCACTGCTCACAAACTCTACCTTCAGCGTACGACTCGCTGTACCGTTCAGCGCCAAGGTCACACTATTCCCTAAATTCGCAGCCGTCCCAACAAACGTCGTCGCATTACTGAAATAACCCCACCCAATACTCGAATACGTGAAATCTCCACTGTCCGGCACATTGGAAGTCGCATTAAAGGTCGTGGTGCTGGCCTGCGTCGTTGAAATCGTCGCGTTATCCGTCGACGTAGTTGTCCCGTGACTACTACTCACCACAGGATTCCCAGTCAAACTCGTCAAAAGAGACTGATTGTAAGCACTCCCAGGCACTGCCGGCGTGTAACTCAAACCCTTCATCCAAAACAACACCTGCCCGCTCGCGCCCATATGCGCTTTATCCCCCACGAAATTAATAAGCGCAATATGCGACGCATCCAACCCCGTCAGATCCAGCGTGAAGTTCTGTGGTGTCTCAGTTAAATTCAGGAAAAACTCCTTCTTATGATAGCCCGTGTCCCACACCTCCACTTTCACCTGCCCCCCGGTTCCCCATGCCGCAAACGCCAGACTGCTCCCGAGCGACCCGGAACTGGTCCCTTGATAAGCATGTCCAGCATCAAAATAACCCCAGCCCACCTGCGTGAACACAAAATCATCAGCATCCGCCAACGTGTAGTCAAAATAAAACTCATTCGCATCATAACGCGTCTGCGTGATCGTCCCATTCGCCGTTCCGCCGGCCGAACTTGACGTCGGATTCGACAACACAGGACTCCCGGGAAGCACCGTCACAAAATTCGGGTCAAACACCGTACCGGTCACCACCGGTGTATAACTTAAACCTTTAGTATCGATCGTCACGGTACCGCTTGTCCCAGCTGCCGCAACGTTTTCATTTACAACAAACGACACAGAACTTAACTGGTTTGTATTAAAATCAAAAGCTAATCCGGTTAGATCGCTGGCACGGATCACGATATACGGATTGGCCGCACTCAACATATACTCCAACGTCACAGACCGGTACTCGTTCTTCCCGTTCACAATTTTCGCGACTTTCGAATCACTGACACTCACGCGGATCTTCCCGACTCCCGTTACTTTGAATACTAGCCCGCCTGCCGGTAGCGAAAAAAACTGGTCTAAATTTCCGTCTGCGGGAACAGTATTGTCTTGGCCAAGTACGAGGATCGCTCCGCCGTACTGACCGGCCAAAGAAGTGTAATTAAAGAAGAATTGGTCTGCGCTCACCTGCGTAACCGCTGTCACGACACCCCCCGCAGCATTTAAAACGCCCGGAGCGCCCACACCCGTAAGATCCGTCAAGGTTCCCGTTGCTACGCCGCCGAACACGGGAATATAACTCAAACCAATCGTTTCCACCGCATAGCTCATCGCACCGGTCTGATCCTGCACGAAATTAATCGCAGCCATCGGAGTCGTGAATCCAGTCAAGTTAAACGTGAAATTCTGGTGAGTGG
>JBAXGK010000070.1:0-8568 GCA_037139435.1 Candidatus Omnitrophota bacterium
TCTTTACCGCCCCGCTTGCACACAGGGGGTAACGATCAATGGTATCATTCCCAATCTCGTTGTGCGTTGAGCGTTGTGCGTTGTGCCGAAAGAGTTATATAATGCACCCATACCCTATGGCTACTATAACAAGAGCAGTGACACTATCCCCGTCGGCACTGAGCCTTTTCAAGGACTGTTCACGATGTTTTTGGCTGGAGAAGGTCAAGAATATCAAGCGGCCGCGCGGCATTTTCCCGTCGCTTCCGGGTGGCATGGATCGCGTGATCAAGACCTATTTCGATACCTTTCGCGCCAAGGGGGTGCTTCCTCCGGAATTGCGGATCGATGCGTTTAAAGGCATCCAGCTTTATGACAATCAGTCTCAACTCGAGGACTGGCGCGCCTGGCGTACTGGGCTTCAGTATCATGAGGACGGATCGGTGCTTTCTGGGATGCTCGATGATCTGCTTGTTAAGGACGGCGCTTACATTCCGTTTGATTACAAGACCAAAGGGTCGCCCACGAACGAAGAGGATGCGACCAAGTATTATCAGACCCAGTTGGATTGTTACGCCCTGATGCTCGAAGGCAACGGCCTTAAGACTGCCGGGTACGGTTTTCTTCTTTATTACTCGCCCAAAGAGGTCGGGGAAAACGGTCAGGTGAATTTTGAGATCCAGCCGATCCGGATCGGGACGGATACGGCTCGCGCGAAGGAGCTGTTCCATCAGGCGCTCGCGATCCTGGAAGGCCCCGCGCCGCAGGCCGATGAGGAATGTGAATACTGCGGGTGGTTAGAGAAATTTAAAAAAAAATGCTAAAACAAAATTTTTTCAAAATAATATTTTTAATATCGGCGGGGTTATTGTTGAACAGCGGAATTCTTCATGCTGAAAATCCGGAGAAGACAGCATACAAGCAAGGATTAGACCATTATGTTCACAAAAATTATGATAACGCGATCGCTGAATTCAGCCAAGTAATTCAGATTAATCCTAAGAACGAAGGCGCTTATGTTTTGCGTGGTAATGCCTATTACGGAAAAAACGATCTAGATTTAGCTATTGCCGACTACAACAAAGCACTCGAGATTAATCCCGCAAGTACCGAGGTCTATGTGGTTCGAGCGGGGACTTATCTTAAAAAAGGGAATACAGATCAAGCTATAACTGATTGTGACAAAGCTATCAAGCTCAACCCCAAAAGCGTTTCAGCCTATAATCTGCGCGCAAGCGGACATCTTGAAAAAAATGAAGTAGATTTAGCTTTAGCTGACTATGATCATGCTCTCAAGATCAATCCTAAAGATGTTCCGGCTTCTATGGGGAGAGCTCAGATTTATCGAAAAAAAGGTAACATCCATAGGTCCCAAGTGGACTTCAAAAGAGCTGTTGCGGCAGATCCCGCACTAACCGCATCGATTTCCAATCGTGCCGTTAATAATTATATAAAGATTCTAAAAGAACATGAATCTCAAAGTGTGAAAAAGATGGAGGCTGATTCGGGAGACGGGTTGTCTCGGGATTTTTCGGGTAAAGAAAACGTTGAAAAGGGGATGCGGCAACTTTTTGGAGAAGATAGACGAAAGCAATCAGAATCGGAAAGTCCGGAAGAAGAGGAGAACCTTTTATGAGCCCGCAGGCAGCATTAAAAGTACTTGTTGAAAAATCGACTGAACAGAAATTGAACGATCTCAAGGTCAAGACATGGCCCGTCTGGACGAAGGAGGCCTCGAGCTTTGACTGGTATTATGATGAACAAGAGATCTGCTATTTTCTGGAGGGCGAGGTGACCGTGAAGACTCCGGACGGCGAGGTCGCGTTCGGGAAAGGGGATCTCGTGACATTCCCTCAAGGGTTGAAATGCGTTTGGAATGTCAAAAAGGCCGTTAGGAAACATTACAAGTTTGGATGAATAGATCCGAAGGCTATCTCTTTAACTTTTAAGGAAAGGTATTTATGACATCTCCGACACCCAAAGCGAATGCCATGCTTATCTGCGATTACGTGATCACCGAGCGTGGTACGAATAAAAAAAGTCTGATCGGAGTCTTCGAGAATATCGGGGCAGCCACCTTCCCCTGCACGCATTTCGCCATGTCGGTCTATATCAAGTTAACGGATGCGCAGGGGGGGTATCAGTTCCGGCTGGAGCTTGTAGACCTTCAAAGCGATGCCATGATCGGTAAGAGCGAAATGCCCGAGGAGGTGCGTGTCCCGAGCCCCCTCGATGCACACGAGCTGGTGTTTAATCTTCGAGGGGTCCGTTTTATGCATGCGGGCAATTATGAATTCCGGATCTTTGGCAATGACAGGATCTTCGGGCAAAAAAAACTCGTGGTGGAGCAGATCGATCCGAATGCTCAGGCTCCAGGCGCTCAGTAAGTAAGGAGACTCGCCCCGTTAGAGACTTGTGGGGATATCGGATGTTAATGCTATGGGGGATCGGGAAAGTGAAAAACACAGTAAACTTAAAACAATGGGCAGAAATGCTTTTTCGAAGCACTTCCTGTCTCTAACGGGGTCAATATGCCCAAAACAGCGATTGTAATATTAGCAGAAGGATTTGAAGAGGTGGAGGCGATCGCGCCAATCGATGTCCTGAGACGTGCGGGGGTCCGGGTGACCCTGGCGGGAGTAAACGCTCTTACCGTCAAAAGTTCCAGGAATATCGGAGTTCAGGCGGAGGCATTTCTGAAAGACATCCAGGATCTTCCCGATGCCGTAATCCTTCCCGGAGGACTTCCGGGGGCTGCGAATCTTGCCAAGTCCGAAGAAGTCTCAAAATTTGTCAAAAAGATGAGCGCGGCCGGGAAGCTCGTGGCCGCGATCTGCGCCGCGCCAGCGGTGGTATTGGCTCCGCTCGGTATTCTTGATGGCAAAAAAGCGACCTGTTATCCAAGCTGTGAAAGAGATTTTTCTTCCAAGACGGTCCATGTGCAAGAGCGTGTGGTGGTGGACGGGAATATCATCACGAGCCAAGGCCCTGGCACAGCTTTTGAGTTCGCGCTCGAGATAGCAGCTCAACTTGTAGGCAAAACTATGGCCGATAATGTTCGCGGTCAAATGTTGATCAAGGTATAACCGGCATGGGGTTTTTTGAGATCGAACAGAAATACCGGCTGAAAGATCCGAAACCGTTTCGTGCGGCGCTAAAAAAAATGGGCGCCCGAAAGATCGCGGAGGGAGCCGAGACGAACGAGTTTTTTGACCGAAGGAAGCAGCTCGGGGGAAAAAGGTTGGCCCTGCGGCTCCGGCAATACGGGAAAAAGGCTGTGTTAACGCTTAAAGGACCCCGGCTCAAATCCAGATTTACAAAACGTATGGAGATCGAAACGGAGGTGATTTACCGACCTCTGAAAACGATCCTCGGGCTCGCGGGGTTTAAGGTCATTAGGCGTTATAAGAAAGAGCGGGAGCTTTACCGGTTCGGAAAAAGCTTGGTCGCTTTGGATTGGATTCCACGGCTTGGGCGGTTCCTTGAGATCGAAGGTGCCCCCCTAGCGATCAAAAAAATCGAAAGGAGACTGGGTCTCCAGACCAAGGATCGAGAAGAAAGATCTTACTTGCAGATGTTATTTAAGTGGAAACATTAAAGGAGAATAATCTATGGTTATTGCATCGGATATACGGGTAGGGAATGTGATTCGCGTGGACGGGAAGCTCTGTAAGGTTCTGACGCAGGAGATCCGCGGGACCGGGAAATTCGGTAAGAGCGCGATGCTGAAGCTCCGGAGCCTTGATGAAGGGAATGTGATCGAGAAAAAAATGTCCGCGGATGCAGATGCGGAGGAAGTGGATGTTCATGTTGTGAAGATGCAATACCTTTACCGTGAAGGCGACCATTTCATGTTCATGAATATGGAAACCTACGATCAATTCCCCCTATCGGCCAAAGCAGTTGGTAAACACGAAGTGTTCTTGAGGGAGAATGAGGTGATCGAGGTGCTTTTTGGGGAAGGAAAAGTTCTGAGCATCGCGTTCCCAAAGATCGTTGAGCTTAAGGTGGTGAGCACTCCGAAGGGACTGGGATCCGATGCGAACTTTAAGGAGGCCGAACTTGAGAATGGACTCATAGTCCTGGTGCCGCAATTTGTTAGCGAGGGGGAAACCATCCGTCTCAATACGGACGACCTGAGTTACCTCGACCGGATTTCCGTCAGGAGCATGTCTTAATAACGGTACGGCGAAAGAACAAAGTGAGAAAGATCTCGGGGCTGATTTTAGCGGGTGTGATATTCATTAATGTTTCGATGCCGGGGCAAGCGGAGGAATAT
Organism: Candidatus Omnitrophota bacterium; assembly: GCA_037139435.1. GTDB lineage: Bacteria > Omnitrophota > Omnitrophia > Omnitrophales > Aquincolibacteriaceae > Aquincolibacterium. Next base: position 4,259 of record JBAXGK010000070.1, read on the forward strand.
TGGAGGCAGCAGATCAAACTGCAAAGTTCCGCGTTTGAGGACCGGGGCACCATTCCTCGAGATTTTACGTGTGACGGATCGAACATGTCGCCTCCAATCGAGTGGTCGGGCGTACCGGCCAATGCCGGGAGTTTCGCGATCATTGTCGGGGATCCCGATGCCCCGTCGGGGGATTGGGTGCATTGGCTGGTTTATGATCTGCCCCCGTCTTTAACAGAGCTTCCGGCCGGAATTCCGATGGGAGAGAAGCTTTCCGTGGGAGGGACTCAGGGGAGGAACGATTTCGGCTCGATCGGATATGGCGGGCCGTGTCCGCCGAGCGGAACGCACCGCTATGCATTTATGATTTATGTTCTTGATGCGATGCTTCGTTTAAAGCCCGGCGTGACGAAGAAAGAACTCCTTGCGGCGATGGAGGGGCATATCCTAGCAGAAGGAATATGGAGGGGAACCTACAGGCGTTCCTGAAACGCCTCGTTCCTTGAGCCGGTACCCATAAAAACAAATGGAAAACGGTGCTGGATAAGGTATCATGGCACCCATGAAATCGAACGATCTGGATTTTGAGATCTCATTCCTCGAAGGCGTTCTGAAGCACCGCCCCAATTACATAGATGCCTTGGCCCCTCTCGCCGAGGCCTATACACGCCGGGGTCTTTTTGAAAAAGGCCTTGAGATCGACAAGCGACTGGCAAATCTCTGTCAGGACGATCCGGTCGTTCATTATAATCTGGCCTGCAGCTATGTTCTTTCCGGTTATACCGCAAAAGCCATGACGGCGCTCCGGCAAGCCGTCCGCCTTGGATTTACGGATCTGAGACATCTTGAAAAGGATCCGGATTTGAAGCCCCTGCGCGAGTATCCGCCGTTCCAAAAGTGGCTTTCGACCCTTTCTCAAAAAGCGAAATCCTGAAAAGATCTCTCCAAGGTTCTTATGGCCCTTTCGTCCCATTTGAAAAATAAGAAGCAGGAGCATATTGCGGCCCAGCACGGTCGGAAATTGCTTCGATTTCTCGAAAAGAAAAAAGACTCCATTTCGCCTCTTTTGGTCGTGATGCATGATTATCCCGACCCGGACGCTATTGCGACGGCCATGGCGCTTCAATATCTTGCGGAGCGTCTTCAAGGGATTAAATCCAGGATCGTGTATAAAGGGATCATCGGACGCGTGGAGAACCGGGCGATGGTGGATCTTCTCAAAGTCCCTATCCACAAATTCCGTCCGTCGGATATTAAAAGCTATGAAAATGCCGCGCTGATCGATACGCAGCCTGAATTTGAGAACAATCCCTACCCGCGGAATAAAAAAGTGACGCTCGTGATCGATCAGCATCCGTATGTAAAGCGTCCCCTCGCGGAACTTGCCATTATCGATCCGGACTGCGGCGCAACGAGTGTGATCCTGACGCAGGCGTTGCTTCTTAGCGGCCTTGAGATCCCGAAACGGATCGCGACCGCGCTTGCATACGGGATCCTTTCGGACACGCTCAACCTTTACCGGGCGCATCGGACCGACATTATTCAGACCTACCTTGACATTCTGCCCCTTTGCGACATGCGGGCCTTGATCCGTATCCAGAATCCACCGAAATCCAAGAAATTCTTCAGCACGCTAAACCGGGGGCTTCAGGGTGCGCGCGCCTTCCGGGGGGTGATCGTGTCGCACCTCGGGGAAGTGGAACATCCGGACCTTGTTTCCGAAATTGCGGATTTTCTGCTGACCTATAAAGGGATGGAGCGGTCGCTTTGTACGGGACGCTACAAGGATAAACTGCATGTGTCTTTACGCAGCAACCGGCTGACGGATGAAACTCCGGAGATCCTGCGTGATATCTTTGATGATCGTAAAGAAGCCGGCGGCCATGACATGGTTGCAGGCGGCAGTTTCCACGTCCGTGGCAAGGATAAAGACGATACTCGCTGGCGGGATGCCGAGACTTTGCTTGTTAGTCGGCTTCTCAAGCGCCTGCGTCTTCCCGCCCAAGCTGATTTCTATAAACCTTTTCAGCACGCAAAGTCCGCTCCAGCTTTCTAAAGATCGTTGGAGATATACCGGATATATGGAAGAGAGATGAGGTCCCCATGGGGCATCAAGGTTTCTTACCAGAAAGAACTTTAGAAATTCACGAAAAGTGCCGTCTTTTCTCCTATGAACCGACTCAAATTTAAAACCCTTTCTTTCAGTGTCCTTTTTTTCTTCCTGGGCTCTCTTGCCTGGAGCGGGGACCTTTTTGCCGAGATCGGGTATGGAGGTTCCGCGGCCGTCCAGTTGGACAAGATTGACCGGGAAGCCAAAAAAAAATTGCTCCAGCCTCGCGCTGAAAAACCTATCGCTTTCGAGGAAGAACTCCCCGCGGAAACTTTGCCGACAGGTCCTGCCTTTTTTATAAAAAAGATCGTCCTTGAAGGCGATATGATGTTGGAGCCGAAAGAATACGAGCCGCTTCTTGTAAAATACGAGAACCGGGAAGTTCATTTCGATGAATTGCAGAGGCTCATCAATACCCTCGAGCAAATGTATCGTGCGAAAGGCTATATTGCAGTCGTGCTGCTCCCGCCCCAGAAAATGGAAAATCAGGAGGTCCATCTCAAAGCGGTGACCTCGCGCATGGGGGAGCTGACAATCGAAAAAAATCGCTATTACAGCAAATGGCGAACGCGAGGGTACTGGAAGATCCGCAAGGGTGAAGTCCTTCGCTACGATAAGATCCGCGAGAATGTCATGAATATGAATGAGAATCCCGACCGTGTCGTGAAACCCGTTCTTAAGGCCGGTGCGGAAAAAGGGACGACGGACGTGGTGTTGGATGTCGAGGATCATTTCCCGATTCATTTGGGTTACTCCTTCGATAACCAGGGCGTCAAGCTTACGGGGAAGGATCGTCAAGGGTTTACGATTCGCAACAATAACATGCTCGGCTTGGACGATACGTTCTTGATCGGCACCACTTTTGGCAAGGCCTTTGGCGCTCTGTATCTTTATCATGTGATTCCGGTCTCGAACTTCGGGACGAAGTTCATTTGGTCGATCAGCCACGCGCAAGTCAATCCCAAGAAAGAGTTTTCGATCTATGGAATCAATGGGACCTCCGAGGTTTACAGTTTGGGGTTGCAACAGAGGGTGATCCGGACCGAAAAATATTCCGGCAATGTGCAGTTCGGTTTTGATTTTAAGGAGAAGCACACCTTGACGCAAAGTGTTACTACGGTATGGGATAAGGAACGTGTCATTTCGCTCAAGGGGGATTTTCAGGCTCGCGATCGTTGGGGCGGTTGGGGATTGGGCCAGGGTGTTTATTTTGGGCTGCCGACCTTTGGCGATGGGTGGGCTCTAGCGAGTCGCGGAGGGGTACAGTCCTTTTTCAAGTACACCTATTCATTGACCCGGCTGACGCAATTACCGTGGCGCACCAAAGCGATCTGGGACGTCCAGGGTCAGTTCTCGCCGGACAAGCTTCTGCCTCAGGAGCAATTGTTCTTGGGCGGTGCCAATTCCATTCGCGGTTATCCGGAGAGCGATTATGGTGCCGACGAGGGCTTTCAGTCACGCTTGGATTACTTGCTGCCGGTCTATGGTCTTCCCGACCAGTGGAAGCTTCCTTTTGACACCCTTCCTTTGAAGGATCAGCTCAGCATCATCACGTTCTGTGATATCGGTTACGGGCGAACGCATGATCCGAATGACGCTTCCGGTGAACCTCGGGCTGATTTTCTGCTGGGGGTCGGCGGTGGTTTCGAGATACGTTTCCGGAAGGATTTTTCCGCGCGGTTAGTCTGGGGTGTCCCGCTCGGGGATAAACCGATCACCGAGGCCGGGAAGTCCCAGGTTCATTTCTCGGTCAACACAAATTACTAGAGCTCCTTTCCGAGGTTTTCTCCCGCGTTAATTGATTGCGAGGAATTTCCGCGAGAGGCTATAATAACACCATCGTTTTTTCCACCCCATCACTAAGGAGGATCGTTCATGAAAAAGGCTTTGTTCATCACGCTCGGTGTCATTGTTCTCATCGTTCTTTTTGGAGCGCTTGTGTTCGGTGGCGTTTACAACAATCTCGTGACGAAAGAGGAAGGTGTTACCAGCTCTTGGGCGCAGGTGGAAAACGTCTATCAGCGGCGTTTAGACCTTGTGCCGAACTTAGTCGAGACCGTCAAGGGTTATGCGGCGCATGAAAAAGAAACCTTACAGAATGTGGTGAATGCCCGCGCCAAGGTTGGGCAAATGAATCTTTCTCCCTCAGTCATCAATGACCCCGGACAGCTTGCCAAATTCCAGGAAGCGCAAACGCAAATGACATCCGCCTTAAGCCGCC
>JBAXGK010000071.1:0-8563 GCA_037139435.1 Candidatus Omnitrophota bacterium
GAATATCCCCAAGACTTTGACCGGCCTTTTGCGTGAGGCGGAATCCATCATCCCGAAGACTGTTATTGCTGTGAAGCATCTGCAGAGGCTGCTTCGTCAGGACAAGAACTCCCTCGCGATCAAAGAGCTCCTGATGTTGAGCGGAACACTGGCCCGCGAGACCGGGAAGAAAGTCGTTCTCATGATCGATGAATTCCAGGCGCTCGAAAGACTTCCGGCTTCTGATCCATTCCTTTTGTTGGGGAAGCAGATGATGATCGACAAGGATGTGCTTTACGTGGTGACGAGTTCTGCGGTTGATCGTGCGCGTGAGATCTTTCGCGAAAAACTCTCTCTCCTTTTTGGGAATTTTGAGGTCCTCGAGCTCGCGCCTTTTGGATATATGGAAATGGAACAATACCTTGCGACACGGATGCCGGCGCATCGTTGGTCTCCGGAATTGAAAAGATTTCTTTTTCACATGACCGATGGAGAACCGATCTATTTGGATCTTCTTCTCCAGAGACTCGAACAAGTTGAGATCCGGGAATTTCCCCAGGACATAAGCTCTTCTGTTCTCCTGGACGCTTTCTGTCAGGAGCTTTTCGATCGGCGGGGTCGCATCGCGTTGCTTTGTGAAAATCGGTTGGAGCAGTGCGCGCATCTGACGAAGTATCGTGGCCCTTACATTCGGGCCGTGATGGCGCTTAGCCATGGGCGTCACAAGCTGATTCCGATCGCGGCTTTTATCGAAGAGACCGTGGCGGAGACCCAGAAAGTTCTGAAACGGTTGGTGGAAGATGGTTTGGCGGTCAAGAACGGGTCTCTTTATCATATTCCGGATTTCCTCTTTCGGTTCTGGCTGCGGGAAGTGTTCCAGAAACGGCATGCGCTGTTCTTGCCCGAAGAACGTATTCTCCGCAAGCATCTCTTTGATGAGATGAACCGGGTTTTGGATCTTTGTGCGAGAATGACCGAAGAGGACTTGGGATTACGCGCGGAAGCGCTCCTCAAGGAATTCCGTAATGATGGGGTAGAGATCGATCAGAAGAAAATGGTATGCCCTCAATTTTCGGAGGTAGTGCTTCTCAGACATTTGCCCCACTCGGTTTGTTCGCTTCTGGGGCGAGGGTCAAGAGGGCGCTGGCTTTTTTATCTGAGTTCGGAATGGATAGGGGAGTCTGAAATGGAAAAAGTGGTGGCCGATGCCAAGCGCCTCTTCAAGATCCAGCGCAAGGTTTTGATCGTGCTCGGAGGGATTGACCAGAATGCGAAATTGATCGCCCATGAAGCAAAAATGCAGCTCTGGGACCTTCGGATTATGAACGGATTATTGGACCTCTACGATCTTCCCAAGATCATTTTGCCAGCACACCAAGGAATCCATGAACCTCAAGAGATCCAAGAGCCTCATGTGGGCTCCATGGCGCAAGACCTACCTGCGCTCGAGCTCCGCTAAGCGTTCCGGCTGTCTTTTTTGTTCGCTTCTGCGGGACAGAAAAGATAAGCGTAACCTTGTCCTTTTTCGGACGGCTCATCATGCGGTGATCCTCAACCGCTATCCTTACAATAATGGCCACTTGATGATTGTTCCGCATCGTCACATCGCTTGTCTTTCACAGCTTAACGTCCAGGAAAAAGCGGAATTTTTTTATGTTTTGGAGAAAGTGATGGGCGCGCTCACTAAGGCGATGAAGCCTCAAGGGTTCAATCTGGGCATGAATATCTCGGATGTGGCGGGGGCGGGGGTACCCCACCATATGCATTGGCACATTGTGCCACGATGGAAAGGCGATGTAAATTTTATGCCGGTTGTGGCGGGGACTAAAGTGATTTCCGAGTCGCTGGAGTCGGCATACGAGGTGTTGATCCAAGCGCTCACTCCCAAGATCCGGAGCGGGCGGCGCGTGAATCGAGGGGCTAAATGATATCCGCGCAAAATGTGACAGGGAAAAAATCAGCGAAGGTGCCGAAGCGTATCTTGACGCCTCTGGAGCGGTTTCTTTTACCGAATCCTCAGTGGCAGGAGGGATACGAATCCTTTTCGGAGATCTTTGGTAAGCCCGTCGGATGGTTCGTGCTTTCCGAGGAATATGGGAAGCAGCGCTTAATACGGCTGGATCGTAAACAGAATTGTCCTTTTTTTTCCAAGTCGGCTGAGCACCAGCGGGAATGTGAAGCTTTTGTCGCGAAATTTGCGGATCAGTTATCCCATAACGCGGTGACGGCTGACAAACTCCCGCTTTTTTATCGGTGCGCGTTCGGGAAAAGCTGTCTTGTGTTTCCTCTTCGTTATCTTGGCGCGCTCAAGGGTTTCCTCGTTCTCGATTGCGTGAAGCGTGCGGAGCGGGAGATCCGTCCGCTTATCGCTCCCTTCGGCTATTTTCTCGCAAGCCAGGTCGAGTTGGCTTTTAAGAATTTCGAACTCAATAATTTCTACGAGACGGTCCATCCGCGGGCGCTGGCGCTTTCGACCATGCATTCGGTTCACAGGGTCATCAATTCTTCCTTGCGTCTTACGGAACTGCTTCCGCGTATCGGTCGGTTGAGCGCGCAGATCTTGAAGGCCTCGGGCTGCTCGATCATGCTGACGGATCCTGAGAGGCAGTATCTCAATCCGTTCTTCTCTTTTGGCGCGCATCCCAAGTTCATTCATAAACAACGAGTGCGGTTCGGGCGCGGGCTCGAAGGGCATATTGCGGATACCGGTGAATTCTGTTTGCAAAACCGCTACATTGCCGTCCCGTTCATTGAAGACGACGTGGTGGGGGTGATGACGCTTTGGGGGAAAGCAGACCGGCAGTCGTTTACGCGAACAGACCTGGAGATCCTGAAGTCCCTTTCCGAGCAGGCGGTCGTGGCCATCAAGAATGCACAGCTTTTTGAGCGCACCGAAGAACTGACGCTTGGCAGTATCAAGGCCATTAATGAACTTATGAAGCGTCACTTCGGGGACAAGCAGGGAGATATTGATATAATCGGCGAGATGGTGCTCGCGGTCGGTAAACAAATGGAGTTGCCGGGCTCCGAGCTTGTGCATCTTGAAAGGGCGATCCTGCTTTTGGATACGGGCCAATTAGCATTTCCGGAGAAGGCCTGGCAGAAAAAATCGAAGCTCACTCAAAAAGAGTTGGAAGAGATCCGCAGCATTCCGATCCGAGGGGCGAATTTGCTCCGATCGATCAGTTCGCTCAAACCGGTGCTTCCAATCGTCATGCACCGCCATGAACGCTATGATGGGAAGGGCTATCCCCAGGGTTTGAAGGGCGAGGAGATCCCGTTGGGGGCGCGCATCGTCGCTGTGGCCGATTCTTTTATGGCCATGGTTTCTAAGAGGCATTACAGGGAGCAGTTGACGATCAAGGGCTCTCTAGAGGAAATCCTTAAAAACAAAGGGACGCAATTTGACCCGGGGGTGGTGGATGCTTTTTTGAAGGTCATGAAGGATAAGGCAATTTTGGAAAAAGTGGAAATCTGCGTTAAAAATGATATGAACACTGAGAATACATCGCTGGAGGGATGAACGTGTCAAAAATGAAGATCGAGATCCGAAAGCCGCAGTACCTTGCCACTAAGGAACCCGTCGCCGAAGTCAAAAAAGCAGCAAAGAAAGAGAAAGGAAAAGAGCAGACGCCGTTTTTTTTACGGTTGCTGCTGGTCGCCTCTTTCATGCTTTCGGGGCTAGCGATCTGGTACGCTTACCAGAAATTTAGCGCGCATTCCTAAAATTTGTTTGGCTTAAAAGGGGCTTTTGGGATGGATTTCAAAAAATGGTTTTGTTTTTTAAGTTTGACCCTGTTTGCCGTGGTCGGATGCGCGAGCGCCGACGCCTCGGGGGAGCGCTCCTTGAGCCGCCAACAAAGCGCAACGATAGAAAGTCTTAATAACGAGATCCTCCGCCTCAATCAGGAATTGGAGGGTACCGTTAGTTCGCGGGAGGACTTGCAGGCGGTGAAGCCCAAGCTTGAAAAAATGCTGGCCGATCAGATCGCTCGAGGGGACGTCCGGGTCGTTCTGGATCCGAGAGGACTCGTGGTGACGATTTTGAACCATGCGCTTTATGATCCTGACGAGACGCAATTCACTTCATCCGGTGAAGAAACGCTGGGGAAGATCGCCTCTGTCCTTTCCACAGATCTTTCGAAAAATCAGGTGATTCTGGAAGGGCATACGGACAATCAGGCGATCGAAGATGCGGGTGGGGTCACCAACTGGGAATATTCGATCGGCCGGGCGACCTCGGTCCTTCACTTTTTTCTTGATGTTAAAGATCTGTCTCCCGAGAGGTTCGGGGTGGCTGGCTACGCGGAATATCGGCCTGTGGATTCTAATGCGACCGAAGAAGGACGTGACCGAAATCGCCGCGTCGAGATCGTGATCGCGCCGGGAAAGGGGGCTCATGCGTCGGACCGGGCCTAAAGTGTCATTCAAAAAGGTGCTTAAAAGCATCGCTCTGGTGTTGGCGGTTTTTTTGGGGCTGAGCGCTCTGTCTCTCGGGCTAAATTTTTGGGTCTATCATGAGCTCCAGTCGCGGCTCAAGATCCGGATGGGAGGGACTTATGTTCCCGCTATTTTTATCCCGTCGTTTGAAGTGAAGCGGGGGACTTTTACTTGGGAAGACCGAGTCCAATTGGTGGACGGGAATTTCAAGGTAACGTTCGATCCCTTGACTTTGGTGTCCCAGCGCGGGATCCGGATCATCCTCACGAGCAAGACAAGCAAGATCAAGTTCCTTGGAAGTTGGGCCCTCCAGGAGGGGATCGAGAACGCGACGGTCGACTCCATGATCGCGGATATCATCTTGGGACGGCGGGGTCTTGCCGGCATTAATGAAGTGGAAGTTAAGTCTCAAAGTTTTCAATTTTCTTTAAAGAACGCCGATAAAAGAGTAAGCCAAAAAACCTGAGGTCTTCTGAAAATCTATGCGTAAACGTCTTGATGATCTGTTTAAAGGAGTTCTGATCCTCGAGAAGTATCACTGGGATCCGAAGCGCATCTTCAACAAAGTCACCTCGGATTCCCGAGCCATCGAATCCGGAGATGTTTTTGTCGCGTGCCCCGGGACCCGGATGGACGGTCATGATTTTCTGAACCAGGCCATTTACGCCAAGGCTTCGGTCGTCGTGTTTGAAAAGGAACCCGAGGTTACGATCCCGCCTCATGTGACCGGCGTTCGTGTGCGTGATGCCAAGGCCGCGCTTGCCGTCATTCTCAACCGGTTTTATGATTGTCCCGACCAAAAGGTCAAACTGATCGGCGTGACCGGCACGAACGGGAAGACTACCACCACTTATCTTTTACACCGGCTTCTTCGCGAGAAATTCCCGACCGCTTCGCTCGGAACGCTTTGGTATGAACTTCCGTCCGGCAAGGTGACCTCTGTCAACACGACGCCGGGTTCTGAAGTCCTTATCCCGATGCTCCATCAGATGCAGCAAGAAGGAGTTCAATCCTGTGTGATGGAAGTTTCCTCGCACGCGATCAAGCAAAAGCGTATTCATGGGCTCGAATTCGAGCTCGGGGTCTTTACCCAATTGACCCAGGATCATTTGGATTTTCACCATAGCATGGAAGAATATTTTCAGACCAAGCGAGATTTCTTCACAAACTTTCCGTCGCCTCGCAAAATGCTTTTCAATAAAGATTGTCCCTATGGGCGAAGACTGATCGAAGAACTGCCGCAGGCGAAGACGTTCAGCGTTCTGGGTACGGCGGATTATTACGTCAGGGACCTTCAGATGAGTTTTCAGGGGAGCCGTTTTGTCATGTGCTATCGAGGCCTGGAATTACCTTTTCAGATCCGTTTGCCCATGCGTTACAACATCTCCAATGCCCTGGCTGTTTTAAGCTCGATCGACCTGCTCGGGCTAGATCTCAATGATTTTCGAGGTGCCTTAGAAGAGATCCCCGCGATCCCCGGACGCATGGAACGGATCGGGACGGGGATGGACTACACGGTGTTCGTGGATTATGCCCATACGCCGGACGCTTTTGAGCAAGTGCTTCATGACGCCAAGCAAATGGACCCGAAGCGGATCATTACGGTTTTCGGTTGCGGTGGTGATCGTGATCGCGGGAAACGTCCTCTGATGACCGCTGCAGCATGCCGTTATTCGGATGTGGTGATCATGACCGCGGATAACCCCCGCTCCGAAGAACCCGAAGATATCTTTCGCGAGATGCGGACCGGGCTTCCTCATCCTGTCCCGGGGCTAGGCAGTATTTATGAGATCCAGGACCGGCAAGAGGCCATTGATAAAGCGATTTCTCTCGCGAAAACGGGCGATGTGGTCTTTGTGCTTGGAAAAGGTCATGAAGATTATCAGATCCTCGGGGATGGAAAGATCCCTTTTAGCGACCGCGAGGTTGTTGAATCCGCGTTGAAAAGACGAAGCCGTGTTTTCTTATCTTGAAGCGAGCCGGCTGCTCCGCGTTCCTCTTGAATTTCAAGACCTGTCCCTGACGGTCCGCAATCTTTCAATTGATACCCGCACGCTCAATCCGGGCGATCTGTTTGTCGCGTTCAAGGGGGAGCAGTGTGACGGTCATGACTTTCTTGCTACGGCTTTTGAAAAAGGCGCGTCGGGAGCTCTGATCGATCTTAATCAGAAGGAAGCCGCCTTCGCGAGCCTCCGCGCGGCCAAGGTTCCCATCCATAACCTGATCCCGGTGCTGGATCCTCAGGCTTCGATGACCACGCTTGCAGCAGGATATCGCAAGACACTTCCAGTCAAAGTGATCGGGGTGACGGGAAGCGTGGGGAAGACCACGACCAAGGAATTTCTGTTCTATTTGTTGCGTCAAAAATATTCGGTGCTCGCGACCGCCGGAAATCTGAATAATCATTTGGGCGTTCCCATCATGCTCTCTAGACTCGAGCCTTCGCATCAGTATTGCGTGATGGAAATGGGAGCAAGTCATCCAGGCGAGATCCGTGCGCTTGCAGAGATCGCCGCACCCTCAGGCGGGATCCTTACGCCGATTGGGCCGGCTCATCTGGAAGGCTTTGGCTCCCTCGAAAATATTTACAATACCAAGCTCGAACTCGCAGATTCTCTCAGGAAAGAGGATCCTCTGGTGGTGCTGGAAAGCGATGCCAGGCTTCTCGAAAAGATCAGCCAAAAAGGTCGCAAAGCCATCACGGTAGGGTATTCCGAGCGTTCAGAATACCGGATCGCGGACGTGAAGGCGGAGGGCGGGAAAGTCTCCTTTTTATTGAATGGCAAGGGGCGGTTCTCGTTTTCGGGCCAAGCGATTTTTCTGGCGCTGAATGCGGGGCTTGCGATCGCGATGGCAAGAAGTCTGGGGCTGGCGTGGGAAGAAATCCCTCTTCATTGGGAGGATGTGGGCTTTGCATCAGGGAGATTTCGTGAGACAATGCTGCAAAATGGTGTTCGCGTGATCGACGATAGCTACAATGCGAATCCTGTTTCCTTCGGGAACGCCTTGGACGCGTTCCAGGCACTTTCCGGTTCCGGGAAAAAAATCGTAGTGTTTGCAGATATGCTTGAGCTTGGTGCCGAAGAAAAGCGATTCCATGCGGAGCTTGGCGGAAAAATCGCGATTTCCGGTGTGGATGTTGCCTTGGCGTACGGGAAGAGGACCTCAGCAAGCATCGAAGCAGTGGAGTTATTGAAAACGCACTGTGTGGCAAAGCATTTTAGAGATAGCTTGGAGGCCCTTACTGCGCTTAAAGAAATCTTGCGCCCCGGCGATCTGGTGTTGTTCAAAGGGTCCCACAGCATGCACGTAGAAAAAGTCCTGGATGGTATTCGCAATATTTCTTTTTCATCATTAACATAATTTCCGAGTCGCAAATCCGACCATGTTTTACTTTTTACATCATCTAGCAGATCAATCAATAATCTTCAATATTTTCCGTTACATTACGTTCCGTTCTGCTGGGGCGAGTGTGACCGCATTCTTTCTGTCTTTATGGCTGGGCCCGCGGTGTATCGCCTGGCTCAAGAAACTCCGTGCGGTGACCAACCAGGAACGAGCCTACGCCGAGACCATCCACGAACATTTCAAGCACAAGAAAGATGTGCCCATGATGGGCGGGATCCTGGTGGTGGCGAGCGTGGTCGTTTCAACTTTTCTCTGGGGTAATCTCACGAATCGCTTCGTGTGGATGATGATCATCGTCATGCTGTGGTTCGGGTTCGTGGGTTTTTTGGATGATTGGCTCAAGATGCGCTCCAAAAGCTCGGAGGGCCTGAGTTCAGTCACAAAACTCCTTGGTCAGGTGCTGATGGGCCTGGCGATCGGCATTTATCTTTACTGTGATCCGACTTTTGATAAATGGCTCTATGTGCCGCTCTTGAAAAAAGGGGTTTTTTATCTCGGGATCCTTTTTATCCCGTTCGTGATCCTGGTGTTGACCGGTACCTCAAACGCCCTGAATCTGACGGATGGGCTCGACGGACTTGCGATCGGTTGCACGATGTTCACGACGACCGCGTTCGCTTTGATCATCTATGTCACAGGGCACTATGACTTTGCCAGGTATCTCGCGATCCCGCACGTTCCGGAAGTCGGGGAAGTGACGGTTTTTTGCGCGGCGCTGGCCGGCGCTAGCGCGGGG
>JBAXGK010000072.1:0-8521 GCA_037139435.1 Candidatus Omnitrophota bacterium
GCGTATTTTGGACGTCAATGAAGCCTACTGCCAGATGAGCGGCTATAGCGTGCGGGAATTGTTGTCCATGCATATTTTTGATCTCGAGGCCATCGAGACGAAAGAGGGTATAACCCACCACATCAATAAGATCATGACCCAGAATAAAGATCGCTTCGAATCCCGGCATCGCCGTAAGGATGGGAGCATTTTTGACGTCGAAGTTAGCGTTCAGCACCGGTCCGACGAATGTGGGATGCTTGTTGCTTTTTTGCATGACATCTCCGGGTTTAAGCGAACTCAGCAGGCCTTGCAGGAGAGCCAAAAAAAGTTTATGGATGTTCTGTATACCGCCAAGGATGCCCTTCTTCTGATCGATGGCGAAAAGTTTGTGGATTGCAACGAAGCAACGGCGGTGATGCTCGGGTACCCCACGCGAAAAGAATTTTTGATGACGCACCCTTCCGAGTTGTCGCCTCCCAATCAGCCCGACGGAAAGAGTTCTTTTGATAAAGCCAACGAGATGATGGAGACGGCCTTCCGGTTGGGGTTTCACCGGTTCGAATGGATCCATCGAAAAGCTAACGGAGAAGATTTTCCGGTAGAGGTTTCCTTGACGCCCATCGTGATGCATGGCCGGAACATCCTCCATTGTCTTTGGCGAGACATGAGCGAGAACAAGAAGTCGGAGGAGTATCGAAAAATGGGACTGGACGTCCTACGGATACTCAACGAGGCGGGAGCTTTGCCGGATGTCAGCCAGCGCATTGTTACTGAATTGAAGACGCGGACCGGGTTCGATGCCGTGGGCATTCGTCTGCGAGAAGGGGAGGACTTTCCGTATTTCGCCCAACAAGGCTTTTCTAGGGATTTTTTGCTGACGGAAAACACACTTGTCGAGTGCAGTGCGGACGGCGGGGTATGCCGGGATCCCGGCGGCTGTGTCCGTCTGGAATGTACTTGCGGTCTGGTCATTTCCGGTAAGACCGATCCCTCTAATCCGCTCTTTACGAAAGGGGGGAGTTGCTGGACCAACGACTCATTTCCTTTGCTCGACCTTCCTCCCGATCAGGATCCCCGGCTTCATCCACGCAATCAATGTATCCATCAAGGCTACGCCTCCGTGGCGCTCGTGCCCATTCGCGCGAAGGATCAGATCCTCGGCCTGTTGCAGTTCAACGATCTCAGGAAGGGGTGTTTTTCTCTCGCTACGGTGGAGCAGCTTGAGGGCATTGCGGCACATATCGGCGCTGCTTTGATCCGTAAGCAGGCGGAAGAAGCGTTGAGAAAATCGCACGAGAATCTTGAGGCGCAGGTGAAGGAAAGAACTTTGGAGCTTCAACTTAGTAATCAAAAGTTGGAGATGACGGCCGAGAATCTAAAGAATGTCAGTAAGGCGAAGACGGATTTTCTGGCCAATATGTCGCACGAGCTCCGGACGCCGCTGAACTCTATTATCGGGTTTTCGGAAGTTCTTTTTGATGAAAAATTCGGCTCGCTCAATGAACGGCAGAAGCAATATGCCAACAATGTGCTGACCAGCGGGCGGCATCTGCTTTCTCTTATCAACGATGCCCTGGATCTCATCAAAGTGGAGTCTGGGAAGATGGTGTTGGAGGTGTCCCTCGTTTCAGTTGACAGTTGTCTGGAAGAGGTTTTGCGGCTGACAAAGGATTGGGCTTTTTCGAAGAAACTTAAACCCATGGTCGAGATCCCTAATGATCTCGGAGAAATCCGTGCCGACTTGCGCCGGATCAAGCAGATCATTTACAATCTGGTATCCAATGCGATCAAGTTTACTCCGTCCGGCGGGAAGATCGGGGTCCGGGCCCGGAGAGACGAGGCCGGTATCGAGATCACCGTGTGGGATTCGGGGATCGGGATCTCGCCGGAGGATCTTAAAAAAGTTTTCGGAGCTTTTACGCGTCTCGGAGACGCTGAGGTGCAAGCAATCGAGGGGACGGGGTTGGGGCTGATGATCTGCAAAAAAATAGTGGAACTTCACGGCGGCAAGATATGGCTTGAGTCTGAGGGGGTAGGGAAAGGGACGGCTGTGAAGTTCACCCTTCCAACAAAGGGGGGGCTAGAATGAAAAAACGAATTCTGATCATCGAGGATAATGATAAAAATAGGTCGCTTGAAAAGGACCTCTTGGAAATGGCGGGGTTTGAAGTGCTGGAGGCGATGGACGGTGCCGGCGGGATCAGTCAGTCCCAAAAAGAAAGACCGGACGCGATCGTGATGGACCTGCGACTTCCGGATATGAGGGGGGATGTGGTGGCCAAAAACCTGCGGCAGGAAATTGAAACGAGCGATACCCCGATCATTTTTGTGACGGCCTCGGTGGTAAAGGAAGTGTTGGTTGGAAATAACGCTATCCCGAGAACCCTGGTTCTTTCCAAGCCGATCAACACACGGACATTTGCTAAAGAGATCAGTCAATTTATGGGAGAAGCTCTATGACCTCCGAAACGGGACAGACTATTCTTTGCGTGGATGACGACAAGCGGAATCTCGAACTCCTGGAGGCGCTTCTTTTGCCGCAAGGATACAAACTTAAATTTTCGGAATCGGGCAAGGATGCTTTGGAACAGATCGCGATGGAGACTCCAGACCTTGTTTTGCTCGATGTGATGATGCCGGGCATGTCAGGTTTGGAGGTGCTGGAGCAGTTGCGTTCCTGGGAAAAAACGCGCTTCATTCCCGTGGTGCTGGTTACCTCCCTCCATGGAGAGGAGGACAGGATGAAGGGCGTCGAAGTCGGCTGCGACGATTTCATTTCCAAGCCTTTCGATAAGAATGAACTTCGCGCGCGGGTCCGGTCGCTTTTGAGAATCAGCTTTTACCGGAGGGCTTTGGATGAAAAAGAAAAATTGTGGCATACAGTGATCCATGGAATAAGTCAGCCCCTGATCGTTTGCGGACCCGACTGGGTCATCACCAATCTCAACCAGGCCGCTCAGCGCTATCTCATGCCCGGGACAGAGTTCAAGAGTATCAATTTTTTGGATTTTATTTACGAACATTACACTGTTTCTGTTCCGTGGGATGAACTCAATGACTGTGCGAGCGCCCCTAAAAAATTTCAGATCGAAAAAAAAGATTCCGAACGGTCTGCGATCCAGCGCGCGGAGGTGAGTTTAGATGTTTTTGAAAATTCTTCCCACGAGATAGTGAGCATCGTTTTGACGTTGAGGGATACCGGAGCCAGAGCGGAGAAATGAGGAGATGCCGGGGGGGGCCGAAGTATTCCCCGGTCTATTTGCCAAGATTTTTAAGAGGAGAAACATGAGCTCGGAAAAATCGGAAAAAATTATCAAGAGTGATGGCGCAAGGGTCTCTCTGGTATCGGACCCCAGGTTGGTGCTGTGGTTCTGCGTGGTAGGAATCGTGCTCATCCTGGGCGGTTTTTTTTATTATACCTCCGAACGCAACCATATTCGCCAAGTCAAGGCCTCCGAGCTGAGCGCGATCGGAAAAATGAAGGTGGAGCAGATCGTGCGTTGGCGCCGGGAGCGAAGTTCGGATGCGACGAGGATCGCGAACTCACCTTTGTCCCAAAAACTTGTTGGCGAATGGCTTCGCGATCCGGACCGCCTTTTGAATAAACAGGAACTGACCGATCGACTGAAGCTTGAAGTGGGACAGGGAATTTATTTCCAGGCGCTTCTTGTGACTGCCGATCAAAAGATCCTGCTCTCCGGCACTTCCGAGTCCGCTGAGATGGAAACCGATAGCTGGGCGGCGGTGAAGAAGGCTTTAACGGAGCCGGGCCCCGTCTTGAGCGACTTGCACTTCACTTCTTCCGGCAAGATCCACATCGATATTGCAACGGCCGTTCGGAATCCCGCCGGCCAGTTGCTCGCGGTTCTGGTATTGACGACGAATGCGGAGGAATTCCTTTTTCCGATGATCCAGTTCTGGCCGACATCCAGCCAAAGCGGCGAAACTTTGCTGGTGCGCCGGGATGGGGATGAGGTGCTTTTCTTAAACGAGCTCAGGCACAAGAAGGGGACGGCCTTGGAGCTACGTTTCCCACTTTCTTTGACCACTTTGCCGGCCACACAGGCAGTGCTCGGAAAGACAGGGATCTTCCACGGCAAGGATTATCTGGGGGTGCCGGTCATCGCGGATCTGCGGCCCGTTCCCGGAACGGCCTGGTTCGTTGTGGCCAAAGAAAGCGAATCGGAAATCCAAGGGGAAGTCCGTTTTCGCGCCATCATCGTTTCCGGTGCGGTTTTTATCCTGATCCTTTGTCTGGCAGGGGGGATGGCTTTTTGGAACCAGACGTTGCAGGTGGAAGAGCGCAAGCAGGCGGAAAATAGACTGCGGCGGAGCGCGAAAGAGTGGGGGGATACTTTTGATGCGATCAGTGATGCCGTGTGGCTTCTCAGTCCCGACAGCAAGATCCTGCGAAGCAATAAAGCGGCTGAACTCGTGTTCAACTTGAAAGTTGAAGATCTTGTGGGACGGTATTGTTATGAGGTCGTGCACGGTACCGATAAGCCCCATCCGGAATGTCCGATAGCCCGGATGCGGGTGAGTGGCCATCGCGAGTCGTCGGAGCTTCTTTTGGACGGACATTGGTTTTCGGTCACCGTCGATCCAATCATTGATCCGGCCGGATCTTTGATGGGTATTGTTCATGTGGTTTCAGATATTAACCAACGCAAGCGGATGGAGGCAACGAACGCTTTAAATGTCCAGCGCACGCAAGCGCTCTTGAAGCTGAACCAGCTGACCGAGGCCTCTCTGAAGGAGATTACGGATTTTGCCCTGGAGGCGGCGGTACAGTTGACCCAAAGCAAGATCGGTTACCTGGCGTTTCTCAACCCGGATGAGAGCGTTCTTACCATGCACGCATGGTCGAAAAGCGCTATGGCGGAGTGCGCTATTAGCGATAAGCCGATTTTGTATGACGTTAAGGCTACCGGACTTTGGGGAGAAGCGGTCCGGCAACGGCGGGCCGTTATTACTAACGATTATGCTGCCGCCAACCCGCTCAAGAAAGGCTGCCCCCAGGGCCACGTGATGGTGAAGCGGCACATGAATGCTCCCGTGTTCGATGGCTCCAGGATCGTCATTGTCGCGGGTGTCGGCAATAAAGACGAAGAGTACACTGAGGGCGATGTTTATCAGTTAACCCTGCTCATGGAGGGCATGTGGAGGCTAATTGAGCGCAAGCGGTTGGAAGGGGAATTGGCGCAGGCGAAGGAGAGCCAGTTCAAGACGCTTATGGAGACGCTGCCTTCTAAGGTGTTTATTAAAGACAAGAACTCTGTCTATGTCGCCTGTAATGAGAGTTTCGCCAATGACCTTGGGATCAAGGAAGAAGAGCTCGCCGGGAAAACGGACTATGACCTTTTCCCCACGCACCAGGCAAAAAAAAACAGAGAAGATGACAAGCGGATTATTGAATCGGGGAAAGCCGAAAGCCGGGAAGAAGAATACCAGTTAATCCATGATTATCTCAAAGGCTCTCAGAAATCTTATGTGGACATCGTCAAAGCGCCTATCCGGGACAGCCGGGGCAACGTAACGGGAATTCTTGGTTTTTTTTGGGACATTACCGCTCGCAAGGAAGCAGAGATGTCCATGCGGAAGAATCGAGAACTGTTGTTTGAAATGACATCGCAGGTTCCGGGTGTTGTCTTTCAGTTCTATGCCAGGCCGAACGGGGAAAGAGGGCTTTATTTTGTAAGCCCCAAGGTGGAACAGATCTTTGGCTTTAAATCGGAGCTGGAGGCTTTTTTTGAAAAGTTTACCGCCTTCGTGATCCCCGAGGACAGGGAAGGCTTTTTAAAATCCATTGAGAGATCTGTGCAGGAGGTGAGTGAGTGGAAATTTGAGGGAATGTTCGAGAAGCCTTCGGGAGAAAGAATCTCGTTCTCCGGGAACTCGATTCCTTTCTTGAGTAAAAATGAAATTGTTTTTAACGGAATATTGTTAGACACCAGTGAGCGGAAAAAAACAGAGATGGAGAAAAAACGTGTGGAGTCTCTGGCGTCTGTCGCTGAGACAAAGTCCCGGTTTACTTCGATGGTCTCTCACGAACTGCGAAGCCCGCTCGCCGTTACCAAGGAAGCCCTGGACATTCTTTTGGAGGGGATGGCCGGAAGTGTCAGTGATGGGCAAAAAGAAATTTTACGCATTGCAAAAGGAAATGTCGATCGATTGGGTCGCCTGATCAATAATGTTCTGGATTTCCAGAAAATAGAATCGGGGAAGATGGCGTACGATATTCGGGGAAACGATTTGAACGAAGTGTTGTCGGAAGTTCATCAGAGCATGAGCGTTTTATCGAAAAAGAAGGGGCTGGATCTCCAGGTGGAGTTGGAGAAGGGTTTGCCCGAGACAAGGTTTGATCGCGACAGGATCGTTCAAGTCCTTACGAATTTGATGAGCAACGCTATCAATAATACCGAGCAGGGGAGTGTCATCCTGGCGGCTAAAAAGGAAAATAACGGGGTGCATGTCCGCGTTCAAGACGCCGGGATCGGTATTCCGGCCGAGGATATCCAGAAGCTTTTTCAGCCCTTTGAACAGGTGGATGGCAACCGAGCTAAGAAAAGAGGCGGTACGGGCTTAGGTCTGGCGATCTCCAAGGAGATCATTCTCGCGCATCACGGAAAGATATGGGCGGAATCTGAAGTGGGTAAGGGAAGCGTTTTTCATTTCACATTACCGCTTTAAAAACAAAACACAAAATGCTAAACTCCACAAACTCAGCAAAATTACAATCCAAATTCTCTTGTTCTAAAGATGTTTTGGGCTTGGATTTCGAATTGATTTAGGGCGAGAGTTTGGAGTTTATTCGTAATCAAGGGTTCCGGTTTAAAAGGATATAGGCCGATGTCAAAAAAAATACTATTTGTGGATGATGAGGCGGACCTTTTGATGGTTTTATCGATCCGGCTCAAGAAAACAGGCTATGAGGTTTTTGAGGCGATCGACGGTCAGGGGGCTCTGGACCAGGCGCGCTTAATCATGCCCGATCTGATCGTGCTGGATGTTTTTCTTCCGGTGATGAATGGCGATGAAGTTGCCAAGATATTGAAAAGTGATGAAAAGCTGAAAAGCATTCCTATCATTCTGATCTCGGCCGATTCCAAGACCCTGCAGGAAAGAGCCCGAGCGAGCGGCGCTGACGACTATCTTGCCAAGCCGTTTGCGTCCGGAGCGTTGGTCTCCATGGTAAATAAATACATCCCTCTTTGATCCCCTTGGACGTTGATTGACCCTGCCGAAAAAGTGTCCTGCCCCTTCAACTGTAGTCTGATTCCAAGCCCACTCTATTCCGCGGCATTTAAGAGAAATAAACAAATTTATTAACTATGAGTTGCTATCTATTGCTAGCCTGTGATGTTTCGAGTCGTTTGACAAGCATCCCCTAGATGGTAGCGTTTAAATGAGAGTGTTCTTAATCAATTAAGCGCTATGAAAGGGCTGGTACTAAAATGAAAAAAAATCGAGGAATCCAATCGGGAGTTGCTGTAACAGCTTTTATCTTCTTATTTATCCAATGTGTCCCTTATGGGTTCTCCGCTAATCGTCAGCAAGCTCTTGAAGCGGTATTGGCGAATCCTACTCCCGCGCAAGCTGCTGTTGTGGCGGCAGCGAGCGCCAACCACCCGGCCGCCGCCGCTCAAGTGATCAGTCAAGTTCAGGCAGCGAGTCATAACACAACAACGGGTTTCTTAAGCCAGAATGCCACCCTTTCAGCACCACAAGCTGCGGCTGCACCGGCCCAAGCTCAAGCTGTCGCTGCGCTGGCGCAAAGAACCACCCAAGCTCAATCGGCACAGGTTCAAGCTGCCGCTGCACTGGCGCAAAGAACCACCCAAGCTCAAACGGCCGCTACGTCGCAAGCAAACACAGCCGCGCAAAATGTCATTGCTAATGTTCAAGAACGGATCGCCAGCAATCCGTCTATCAATCAAGCTGCCGCCTCTCAAGTTATCAGTCAAGCTCAGGCGGCCTTGAGCAATCCAAATACAACGCAGAGTAATGAAGTGCTTCAGCAGATCCGAGCCGAGGTCCAGAATGTTGTGCAGCCGGCTACAGCATCCTCCGGCGTGCAAACTATCCAATACGGCCAAACCGCGCAAACGGTTGGTACCCTTGCCGTCCCGAGGACGCCCTCGGGAGCAGAGCCTGCTCCGGTTGTGATATTGATCCACGGTGGAAGCGGAGATGGGGACGGAAGAATTAATCAGGATTTTGTTGGGCCGGCCGGTGTTCTCATGAGCAATGGCTATGCCGTATTTAGCATTGACTACACAACAGGTCATGTTGATAACGCCGTCTCGGATGCTTTGCAGGCGATTAATTGGGTCGAGGCAAATGCTGCAGCCAACAATTTGGATGCAAATAGCATCGGCGTGGTGGGCGTTTAATCCTAAAATGATCAAGGGGAAAAAATTAAATCAGTTAATAAAAGAATTAAAAAGGTCGGTGTATTGTTTTTTAAAATCGTGGCTGTTGTAAAAGTCAATAGCGTATTGGTGGGCGGCTATGCTAGATTGAGTATATTCTTCATTGT
>JBAXGK010000073.1:0-8512 GCA_037139435.1 Candidatus Omnitrophota bacterium
ATCAGCGCTGTGGAAAAATTCAATTCGAATCCGATCGCCCGACCGTTTGGTGTTCCCAAATTAATCATTCCCGTCCTTCCGGGTTTTATATCGTTTATGTCTTTAGGCCACGCATCTCCCGAAACCTCCCACTTGCTCCATACGCCCTTCTCATCGCTCATAAGAGCATAGGTTCTTCCCGTCTCCATTTCGACTGTTTGTATTTTTCCATTCGAACGCACCTCGGAACGGATTGTCGTATCCTGGGTTTGGGTCTCGGGCTTTTCATAGTCCGCTGTCGGGGCCTCTTCCTCCTGATCTCCTCGGCGAAACAGATTGAGCATATAATCGCGAGCTTGTAAGACCTGCGGGTTCATGTTCTTGCCGCTGAGTTTGTCCATAATGCCCGCGCCCGACATCTCACCGACCACCCGTTTAACCTCTTCCGGCGAGCGCGCTGCGAAGATCCTCGCAAGATCATTCCATCCGGAATCGATGAGGCCGAAATTCAAAAGGCCCAGTTCATTCGCACGCTTCCTGAACGAATCCGAACTCTGGACTATGGTGATTTCGGGAGAATCAACGATATCATCAAGCATCCTGCCAAGTTCGGCCGGCACATCATCCACATTCTCCGGAAATGGTTCATTCATATGCTTGACCAGCCAACCGCCTTGCTGGGGAACGATCCAATAAGATTCTGTATAGCGCCACATACGTTGTGTCACACCCGCAACCGAATGCGTCCTGGAGGTATAAAAAAGAAATGTCCTTCCCTTCCATTTCGCGAACGCTAGCTTTTCCGGAGGAATCTGTCCGTCCTTGAACCGCCGCCCCTTTTCAAATTGATAGACCGTCGGCTCGACCGCCATCACATTCGGACTTCGGGTCCTGGGATCCCCCTCAGGTGCTAGCCGCAGTTTCTTATAATCCGTTTTGTGAAGAACCGAAAATTTGTTATACGGCTTATCTTTCAGAATCTTGGCCCTGGAAAAATATCTGTAATTCTTGGCCAATTCAGGGACCATTCCCGCTTGCTCGGATGGCGACGCCTTCAAATATGCCAAGATATCTTTAAGATACTGCTGAATAAAACTGCGGAGTCCCATGCGCCTTTTGTCATAATTACGCTCATTGATAACATGAACCACATGGGTGATCCAATCCGATACAGCATCATCACCGAAAACCCAACCGTTCTCCTTTTGGGACAATAAAGCAATCGCCTCATCCGTCATCCCGCCGATCACTTTCGCGAGAGCCCGGGCGACCTCGTCAAAAGCCTCTGCTTGTTCGAATTTTCCGGGCGCGACTTCAACCTCGATCGATCCCTCCAGGGAAGGGTTGTGATATCCGGAGTTCCGCACGACAATGCCATTTTTGATTTGAAATGCGGGAACATCGATCTTGATCGGCTCAAAGGAACGCTTCACCCCCACAAGCGTATTCTGTTCGGGTTCAAAAAAATTTATTTCGGTATGAACCTCCTGTTCATTCGGTTGGACCGTACCCACCGTTTCGACCGTTACTCCATCAGGGGCTGGCGTTTGTTTTTTTTCGCTCGCTTCCGGCGCTTTTACAGCGGCCGCTTCGCTCGCTCCCTCCCATCGGCCCTCAACGCCTTTTTCCTTGCTGTCGACTTCAATCTCAACAAAGACGCCTCGATCGTTTTGACCAAACCTGACGGAGAAATGTATCGTATCCATGCTCTGGTCATGTTTCCCGTTCAAAAGCCGGATGTTCCCGAAAGCAATTGAATTCTCCGCTGCATGAATCCCGCCCTGAGCTACTTCATTTCCATTCGATCCATCGAGGACAAATCGCTGATAATCGCTCACGAGCTCCCCGATTGAATTCACGCGTAACAAAAAGTGGAAAATGTTGGTATCGCTTGCTTTCACAACCCATTCGTACACTCCGTTTTTCTGCTCGGGATAGATCCTCACCGTGGTACCTGCAAACCTTTCATTCCGCGCGAAAGGGCGCATCGTTCCGAGCGTTTTTGCCAGTTCCACACGCACTTCGGAGCGGGATGATTCTTGGCCGAGGTCTTGGGATACTTCCGTCGATCCAATCGTTGTATTTTCCTGCACCCAACGCCGTAAATTTTCGATTTTTCCGGTATCCGATAGATCGATCACGAGCTTTCCGCTCATCGGATGACCCCAGGAGATATTGGCCCCATGGATATACTTCGCTGCAGCGATCGCAACAATATTCGGCAACATATTCCTAACGGTGATCGAAGCATCCAGCCCCTCCATCGCCTTCTGAAAGAGCCGGTTCGGTTTCCCTGTCCGCTGGTTCGCCAGGAGGTGACTTTCCGCCCGAAGAGACCGGACACCCCGCACCCTGGGATCATTCCGGTCAATCATGGCCAGAAGTTCACCGGCCACAGTAAAAACATCATTGAGCACCAACTGATAAGCCTTCTTACTCTGGCGAAGCTCATCGATGTTGTGCATGACATGCAAGGATATGACCGGCCCGTTCCGTTCCATGCTCACGTAGCGCCCCATCGGGAGACCGCTCGGAAACACGTTCTTTTCTATAACGAGCCCTAGAGACCATGTGAGAGGAACGGTGATCAAGAGCCCCGCAGCACCAAGCGTATAGAGTTCAACCCATATGTTGTTGGAAATAGAAGGCATCCTGGCATACATATAGATGGCAGCAACCATGACCGCAGGAAAAACGATACCGGCTGCCGCAAGAATGGGCGCCCTCTTGACCCATCGGGAAAATTGATACTGAATTGTTGTCCAAACACCCGCACCGAACGGCTTCTCGCTAGAAGGAGTTACCTCCCGCACCTCGGCGCGGGTGGCTTGCTTTGCGGAAAAGGATTGAAAAACACCTTCACGAGTGTAACTCGGTATCCGCTTCAACAGTCCCTCCATCTCAGTCCCGAGGAAGAGGGACTCTTCGACGCCATAGGGCGACGTTTTCAAAAAGGCATCCTGGAACTTCTTTGCCGAATTTTCTTCGTCTGTGGATGAACCGTAATCAAATGCCACGGCGTAAACTTTTCCATCAACGCTAACAAGTCCGATATTATTTCCAGCGGCGGAACTGACATAGGTTCCGTCCGATGACATAAATCCCGATCCCGATTCGGTGTTCTTAAGGACCTCATTAGCGTTGTATGACTTCTGCAACTCAGAAAGCACCGCCAGGGTCTTTTCATCGGGCTTTGAATTTCGAATGTCCCGTAAAAGCTCGTAAGCATCCGCAACTTCCGCACCCCTATCCCCGGCCGCATTCGTCAGCGGCAGATATCGGACACCGACACGAAGGTCTGTCACAGAGCTGGAAAGCTCAACCTCAGGGGATACATACGAAGTTCCGTCCAATCTTACCCTCGGTTTCACCGTCGGATCATTGGTGCTCCATGAAAGCCGCACCACTTGACCGACGGTAGTCCTAAAAGCAGCTTTGGATCCACCAAAACCGAGAACCTCAACGTTGCCAAATCCAAGCTCTTCGGCGGCCGCTTTAAGTCGCGTTACATCTTTCACCCGCCAAGCCTGTAATCTCAAATCCCCGGCAATCCGTCGGACTTCCTTCTCTGTACCGGCAGAATCAAGATGATTACGCACCCAAACAGAAGCATCGCCATTCGAATAGGTCTCGAATCTCGCTTTGTCTCCTAGCGTCATAGAACCCCACAATTGCTCGGCTTTACCCTTCAAGGGATGCCGGCGTGCGACATTCTCCTCAGCCGTTGAGACGCGGATTTCGGAACGTCCCGGCATATTTCTATAATTACGCTGCAACGAATTAAGGATCCTCTCTCCAGGCACCTCAAATACTTTGATATCGCTTGTCATCCATGTTTTAAAGGAAAGACCGTGTTTTTTCAAAACCGCCGGGAGAATGGTCGCTCCCATCAAAACCTCCAAATCACCCGGAGACGCAAAATCGTCAATCAGGAGCGTGTCCGGGTGCATCCACCGAAAAACCATCAGGCCCGGAAATGTCAGAGCTTTGTAAATATAAGCAGGAAGCTGCTTCAGAAAACGCCATCCAACTTCAACAAGCAGAGGGCCAACGTCACGGTCACTGTTTCCACGATCCATGGCATCATTACTAATAGCCCGTAGATACTGGGACAACGACCCCCCGAAAGCGGCAGGAACCCTCCTCACGCGGCTTGTTATCTCCTGGGAAACAGACTCCAGGACCGCGGAATCCGCCATACCTTTCTCTTTCATTGAGGCCGCAAGAAGATTGGCATACCGCCCGATCATGCTCGTCTGCCAAGGTGAAAGTTCGCCACGGAACCAGGAAGCCGCTGTGTTACGCGCAAGATCCAGTCGCGGCCAGATTGTTTCGTCGATATACCAAGGATGGAAATCATCATCCCGCCCCACCAGATCTCCGTAAGAGAAAAGACCCCCGAGACGAGTTCCGATCTCATGACGAATCCTTGCCATACCCCGATCCGATCCCCCAACGGCTTCATTCATCGCTATGTAATTTTTTTCGGAAGTATTGATAGCTTGCAGGATCAGGTTGCCGTCTTTGGTAAATGCCAGAAGAAAATAAGCGCGTGTATTCGCGAGCTTATGCCGTCCCGTCATGTTCTCCTTCAAATAAGAAAGCGCATACCGAAATTCCCTCTTATACGTCAGACCGTATTTTGAAATCAATTTTTCGAGATCGACCTTGTGGGTCTCGATCAAAAAGACCGCTGTATCCTTGATGTCGTAAGCAGGAGATACGAAGAATCCTCCCGGTAACTGCGAAAGCCAGGGCACATTCCCGTCTAGTTCCGCGGGTCTCATGTAGTAGGGGCCCAGTTCGCCCATCATCTCCCGACTCACGCCAAAACCTGCGAGCCTCGCCTGGTCCTCAGCATCCAAAGAGAGTGCACGCGCTTCGGAACGGGTAACGCCTGCAAGACGAGAAAAGCCAAAGTCTTCGGGATTCATCGTGAAGTAGGATTATTGCGGCTCGATTGTCATGCCTGTGGGCGCTGCGGCTTGCAATACGTTCCTCAGAAGCTCCGTTTGTTGTTCCCGATCCGGATGACCGAGAACACTCCCAAAATGCTCGATGGAAACTCCGGATTCCACGAGAATACCCAAGAAGATCCTCGCGGCCTTCCGTTCGAAATCTTGATTTAAAGAGAGCTGGCCCGTAAGATCCACGCGGATCTGCCGCAGAGCCGTCTGTACGGAACCCGGCCAGAGGGTCGCAGCCAAATTCACACGAGCCTCCGACCCCACATCAATAGTTGCTGTGATCCCCTGGGCGCTGGCTTGACCGTTCACCCGGACAGCTTCCCCCTTGAACGCATCCTGCGCCTTGATCTTTCTTTCAAATTCACCGCCGGACAGAAGCTCATTGAGTTTTGCCAAGGCGCTCGCGCCGAGCCGTTTTTCCTCTGCATCAACGCTTTCATTGATCGCAGCAAGCTGCTTTCGAAGAACGTCTTTGACGTCCTTGGCCCTAAACCCCCTCTCTTCCAAAAATTCCGGGATGACTAGGTTTGTAACTAACGGCAATCCATTTATCAGTTCAACATCCGCCGTGATCTTCACATCCTTCCATTGCGTCTCGTGGGAATATTGGACATCGCGGTTCAGGGCAACTTCAAGTTCGTCCCCTTCTAACGTTCCCTCTAAAACGGTCGACAGAACTATTCCCAGGGTTTTGCCTGTATTAACAACATCGACTTCCTTAATCGTATATTTCTTTTCATTGGCCGGATTGATGCCCAAAGTCCCAAGACTTTCCGGCGTCATGGCATTCAGCGCCGCATCATAGAAACTTTTTATCGCCCGCGCTTCAGAGCGTCTCTTAGCCGTCTCAGCAGGAGCCACGAGAGAGATGGAGGGTTGACCTGCCTTCATTCCCTTTGCCTCGGCATATCCAGCAATGCTTTTTTGAAGCATTTCTGCGACGGGCATCAGGGCGTTCATCGACTCTTTTTCAGCAGGATACTCTCCTAGGCCCCTGGCTTCAAAAACACTCCTGAAATGGTTGAGCCACTTCCGGTTGTGTAGAAATTCTGCGATTTCCGCAACGTCAATGCCCCTTAAATTCTGGTAGACACCCTCGACCCACTTTTTTCCTTCTCCCTGAGGGAGGTTCTTATCATTCATGATCGCATCAAAAATAAAGTTGTTTTGTTCCGGAGAACCCTCCAGATACCCATACTGGGCCAGGATGACAGCCAGGCTTGCGATCCTGTGATGGTTTTGAGTTTCTCTCTGGATCTCATTGTCAGTTTTATCAAGGACATTGAACCGGTTAACGCCAATATCAACCATGATGACGCGTCCGTCACTTTGACGGACCACAAAATTATTGCTGTGCATATCCCGGGGCATTTTCCCATTAAGGCCCATCGATACTGACAACAAGGCCGAGATCACGCCTCTTCGAACATCCCGTGTTACCCCGCCTTCTTTTTCCAATGTTCTCACCGTCTTACCATCGATAAACTCTTCCATGTACCAGCGTCTGCCCTTGGTGTTCCTTGCTTCCCCGAATCTCGGCGTTACCTGTTCAGGCCTGTCGTTTAATATTTCCATCTCGTTGATTTCTGTCTGGGCGATCGACGCATCGGTGCGGCCAATTTTGGTCGCAATAGCAAAGCTGATCGGATCGCCACTAACTTTACGCAAGGTCACCTTAAAAACATGTTTGTTCGATCCGGCCATGTAAGCATCCAGGTAAATGTCTTTCCCAAGGTCCTCCCACTGCACTGAATTGTCTCCGGAAATACTCCTGACCATGGCAAGGAATCGGCTCCTCGTTAAGGTGGCAAGGAACAGTTTGAGTTCTTGGTTTATGGCTGCCACCTCCGTTTGCTTTGAAACTGGAATATCATTTTCTTTGATGCTTTCATGAATATTCATTTCGGAACCAACATAACGCTGGTGGACCATATCCATGAGGTCCTGACTGCGGAGCAAAATGATCTCCCCCTCGCCATCGCTTAACATCACCCGCCTGGGTCTCGGATTCTCAAGAGTACGGTCCGGCTGAAACACGACCTTCACCTGCCCCCCCATAGCCAACCTGAACGATTTCACGGCCCCAGCCGCCACTTCGGCATCAATCCCCGAAAGATCTTTGGGGTCTAGCCTGGAGAGAGCCTCAGCTATTTGTTCGTCATCCGTGATATTTTCATTGGCAGGAGAAACAGCCTCACGAACTTCAGAGCGGAGAGTTTTGGCGGCAGTCTTCGACGGCATACCTAAAACTTCAACCCCGTCAGCCTCGCGCACAAGCTCGCCATACGCGATCGCAACGCTCAATTCATCAGGAGGTGTAAGACTTGCGAGATCAGCTTGAAGCTGAGCAACCCCCTCATCCGTTAAAAATTCTCCTGATTGTAGAAGCGCCGAAGCAACGTATCTGTGAATATCTGTCACACCCTTTCTCGTTTTTCCTTCCTTGATCAATTCAGCAACGCGATCCCGCAAACGCTCCAATCGTTCTGTCCCATCTGCGATCTTAGGAATATCAGGTCTTTCATCCGACGCATTCGTAACGCGGTTTTCGGCGCCCGCATCAGATATTTCATCGGTTTTCGATCTGAAACCAAGCTTCCCAGCATCTCCGTCTGCATCCGCAAAAGCTTCAGCAAAATCTTCTTCCGGCGCAAGCTCTGGTGAGTACCATCCGTTTCCAGTCTGTTTCCCGGAGGCTATATCTTGACCATGTTTGGTGGCCCTTTCGCGAGTCGCCCATTCCTTGCGCTGCTCCTCCGATAGGATCTTCTGCCACGCATGGTGACCAGCCTCGTGCAAAATAACATGTTCATCGATCGTACCGAGCTTGTCCCGAATATACATTGTGTCATTTTCAATATAAGGCCCATCACTTCCCAGTCGGATTCCCACCACAGCTCCCGCGGCACCGTTCCAACCATTTCCAGAAGTAATAACGCGAATACGAAGAGAACGCAGCACACTCTTTGTATTTTCCGAAAGACCTCGTATTCCCGCATAAGAAAGCATCGGATGGACCCAGAACCCGCCAATAAGTTCGTACCCTGCATTCCGATAGGCTTCATTTCGTTTCAACATTTTTTTATCTTCAGTAAGCTCTTGTTTAGCGGCTTCTAAACCCTCAAGCAAGCGTTTGGCTCGCAATTCTTCCGGGACTTTTCGGAAGTTCTCCAACCTAAGGCGTTCATCTTCGCTGCGTTCCCATGTTTTTCTATCATTGGACAGGGTGTAGAATTCGGCTTCGAATTCCGCCGAAGGAATAATGCCGGACGCCGCGGCACGTCTGACTGGGCGGCCCTCCTTGAACGCCCGGAGAATCGCCTCTTTCTGAGCTTCCCTAGATATTCCTTGTTTTTCCGCCTCCTCCGGAGTCATCAGTTCAGGAGCAACTATTGCCTCCGTCTTATCGCCCGTTGACGCCACTTTGCTGTAATCAACTGCAGGCCCTGCTTCAGCTCGGAGAACTGACGAGGTTCTTTCCCACCCATAATACGGGCTATCAGGATCACGGGTCGGATCGTACAAAGGACTCCCAGGGCGATTCAGCCTTCTTTCCAGCTCCTGAA
>JBAXGK010000074.1:0-8434 GCA_037139435.1 Candidatus Omnitrophota bacterium
CGCGATGCTTTTGGAAAACCCACGCATATGATCGGCACCAACTGGGATATCACGGACTTTAAGCGGGTTGAACACGATCTAAAAAAACAGAAGGGGCATCTGGAGGCGATGGTCCGAACCCGGACGGTGGAGCTTGAGCTTAGCAATCAAAGGCTTCAGATAACGGCCGACGATTTGAGGCGAGCCAGTCAGGCGAAAAGCGATTTTCTGGCGAATATGTCTCATGAGCTCCGCACGCCTCTGAATTCCATTATCGGTTTTTCGGAAGTTCTTTTCGACGAAAAAATGGGGCCGCTCAATGAGCGTCAAAAAAAATATGCCGAGAATGTTCATTTGAGCGGCCAGCATCTGCTTTCTCTTATCAATGATGTCCTGGACCTTTCGAGGGTAGAGTCCGGGAAGATGGTTTTGGAGGCAGCTTCATTTTCGATCAAAAATTGCCTGAGCGAAATTTTACAGTTGGTGCAGGGGCTTGCTTCTTCGAAGAAGCTCAGCCCCGTCGTGGAATTTCCCGAAGATCTTGGCGAGCTCTATGCCGATCAACGAAAATTCAAGCAGGTGGTTTACAACCTGCTATCCAACGCGATCAAATTCACTCCGGCTGGCGGGAGGTTCGGGCTCCGGGCCAGGAGGGACGATGCCGGGATCGAAGTGACTGTGTGGGACACGGGGATCGGGATCGAGCCCGGGAATCTTGACAAAGCTTTTGAAGCTTTTACGCGTCTAGGGGACCCTTATACTCAAGAGACGGAAGGGACGGGGTTAGGGCTGACGATTTGCAGAAAAATAGTGGAACTCCACGGGGGCAAGATAGGGATCGAGTCCGAGGGGGCTGGAAAAGGGACGACTGTCAAGTTCACGATCCCCTCACAAGGAGTTTAGAATGAAAAAACGAATACTGATCATCGAGGATAACGGACATAACATGATGCTACAAAAGGACCTCCTGGAAACAGCGGGATTTGAGGTGCTCGAGGCCAAGTGCGGTGCGGAGGGGATCGCTCTGGCCAAAAAAGGAAAGCCGGATGCGATCGTGATGGATGTACGGCTTCCGGATATGAGAGGGACCCAAGCCGCCCATCGCCTGCGGCAACGA
Source organism: Candidatus Omnitrophota bacterium (assembly GCA_037139435.1). Taxonomy (GTDB): domain Bacteria; phylum Omnitrophota; class Omnitrophia; order Omnitrophales; family Aquincolibacteriaceae; genus Aquincolibacterium. The sequence continues at coordinate 1,097 of JBAXGK010000074.1, forward strand.
CCTGAGACCTGCGATATTCCGATCATTTTTGTTACGGCTTCGGTGATTGGAGATGGGGTAACCGAGATCATGTCCGTCCAAAATGCGATGTTTCTTACCAAGCCGATCAATACGCGAACTTTTGCGCAGGAAATCAACCAATACCTTTTGAGGAGGATTCATGGATAACATCAAAAAGCAGACCATCCTTTGTGTGGATGACGATAAGCGGAATCTTGAACTTCTGGAGGCTCTTCTTTTGCCTCAAAAATACGCGCTTAAATTCGCAGAATCCGGCGAAGCCGCGCTTAAGCAGATCGCCCAGGAGATTCCGGACCTGATCCTCCTCGATGTGATGATGCCGGGCCAGTCAGGCATGGAGGTGTTGGATCTACTGCGTTCGGGGGAAAGAACGCGTTTTATCCCCGTGGTTCTTGTGACGGCCCTGCATGCCGCCCAGGATAAAGCGATCGGCCTTGAGGCGGGATGTGACGATTTTATTTCAAAACCCTTTGACAAGAGTGAGCTCCTTGCCAGGATCCGGTCTCTCTTGAGGATTAGTGGTTATCGGAGGTCTTTGGATGAAAAAGAAAAATTGTGGCAGGTGATCAATGACATGAGCGAGCCCCTGATCGTGTGCAGGCCTGACTGGGTCATCACCAACCTCAATCGGGCCGCCCAACGCTATCTGATGCCCGGGACAGAGTTCGAAAATGTCAATTTTCTAAATTTTATTTTCGCTCATTATTTGATTTCTGTCACAAGAGATGAACTCAAGGACTGTGCGACCGCCCCTAAAAAATTCAAGATCGAAAGGAAGGAGACCGAGAGGTCCGCGATCAGGTGCGCGGAGGCGAAGCTGGAAGTTTTCGAGAATGCCTCCCATGAATTGGTGAATATCGTCCTGACATTGAGGGATATCGAGACTGAACTGAAAAAACAATAGGCCAAAAAACGATGCTTCTCATCAAGCTCATCGATGTGAGAGCTTTTTCCGAAGGGGGAAGCCTAGTAGAGGTTGCTGCTTTTTTGTCATAAGCCTAAGAAACAGTTTGACGAATAAACTAGCCGCTCATTTCAGAGGTCCCTATGTGAAGCAGGGATTTCGGATGTGTTGAATAAATAGTCGAGCCTATTGGGCTTTCAAATCCTATTGGTATCGCGGCGAAAGCAGAGAAAAAGAGTTCTGCTGTAATCTCGGCAACTCTTACGAGGACTGTTTTATGGAGACTGTTGAAAAAATGAATGCTGTTCAAAAAAGAGCCGGCGGCTGATAAGGGGGAATAATATGCCTCAATGCATGGGGGAGAAGATTCGAGGTAAAGAAATTATGCCGCAGCCGATTGGTAAGGTGAGGCGGGGATATTATTTCATCCCTGATTGCCCGGACTATCAACCGCGGATCGATATCCCAATAAGAGTCAAGATTGGGGAGGTTCTTGTGGGCTGGCATTGTCGTAATTGCAAGAAATTAAGGCTTCTCAAAGGAGGACATGATGTTTGGAAAGGAGGATGAATGGGGGTTGAAAGCACACTCGTTGATATCGAAACGCAAATGCAATCAACCTTAAATTCATTGGCGCCATGTCTTTTTTTTGGGAAGGCACTATCCTGCATTTGAAATCGAATAGCACTCGTTCCGCAGGCACCCCAAAACTGCCGCAAGGCCTATGACCTTTACAAAATCCATAGAGAGAACAGCGGAGGCCTTGTTTCTCCGAAGGCCCGGTGGGATAAGTGCTCGTAATGACGATTTTACCATCCCTTGCGACATAATGTTCCTGAACGGGTCATGTTACAATACGACCTGTTGTGAGAGACCGTTGCGCTATACCGATCATGGTTGTGAGCGAATCTGTTTACGGGGGACACTGAGATGAAAAAAATCTTTTGGGTTTTTTTAATGGGCGTGCTGATCTTCCCTTGGGTGGGATACTCAGAAAATGATGCCGGACAGCAGGCCCGGCTCGAAGGATATCCGATCGCCGCCGATGTCTTTACGACCCTTCAGAAGACAGTCGTGCCCGGCCCTCAACCTTCTGGGGTGATCCGCCTTGATGAGATTTCAAAATACAAAGAATACGGCTATGGCCACTGGACGTTTGGCGCTCCTCTTAAATCCATAACACGAACCGATATCATGCCGCCACTCTATAACGGTTCCGGAGTCATCCCGAAAACAAAACTTTTGAATTTCTTTACCTTCACTGACATCCATATCACCGACAAAGAATCTCCGAATCAGGCGATCTACCTGCAACGTTTGAACAAAACATTGCCTGTGAGTGCTTCGCTTTATTCCGGGATCATGCTCTACACCACGCATGTCCTCGATGCCGCTGTGAGGACGGTTAATGCCCTGCACCGAAAAGATCCATTTGATTTTGGAATTTCTCTGGGCGATACCTGCAACAGTACTCAGTACAATGAGCTCAGATGGTATATTGATGTTTTGGACGGCAAGGTCATCACTCCCAGTTCCGGGGCTCATCTTGGGGCGGATACGATTGATTATCAGAAACCGTACAAGGCGGCAGGGCTTGATAAGACGATCCCTTGGTATCAGGCCCTTGGCAACCATGACCATTTCTGGCTCGGGTCAATCCCTGTGGATCAGAGCCTTCGAAAGGACCTCCGGCAGTCCTACGTTGCCGGTGAAGTCTTTGCCACGGGAGATATCCTCAAAAATCCTGCCATCATCAACAACCATGATTACTACATGGGGGTACTCGATGGCTCGACCCCTTACGGGGACATTATTGATGCGGGACCCGTAGCGGATTTTAAGAGCCCTCCGAAGGTCGTCGCTGATCCGGAGCGCCGTTCCCTTTTGAGAACGGAGTGGATGAAAGAGTTTTTCACAACCTCTTCAATCCCGGCCGGTCACGGTTTCAGCTTGGCCGACGTCGATAAGGGCTTTGCCTGTTATAGCTTTCTTCCGAAACCGGCTCTCCCTCTCAAGGTGATCGTGCTGGACGATACTCAAAGGGAAGACGATGGCTCTCCCGATATCCATGGACATGGATTTCTTGACCAGGAGCGTTGGGCCTGGCTCAAAAAGGAACTTGCGGCGGGGGATACGGCCGGTCAACTCATGATCATTGCCGCGCACGTACCGATAAATGTCGAAGTCACTGCGCCTCATTCGGAAATGGGTTGGTGGACGGATCCTCAAAATGCAGTCACGCTGCCGGAGCTGATCGCTGAACTTCAAAGCCACCCGAATTTCATTCTTTGGATCTCAGGGCATCGTCATTTAAATGTCGTTAAAGCTTTTACATCTCCCGATCCGGTCCACGCTCCTGAAAAAGGGTTTTGGCAGGTTGAAACAGCCTCGTTGAGGGATTTTCCGCAGCAGTTCCGCACTTTCGAGATATTCCTTAACAGCGACCATACCCTTTCGATCGTTACGACTGACGTTGATCCGGCCGTCAAAGAGGGGACGCCTGCCGCGATATCGCGGCAGTATGCGATCGCGGCAGAACAGATTGTCGGGACTTGGGATCTTATGACTCAATATAATCCAACCCATGATCTCACCATCAAGCCCATGCCGACGGGTTCATACAATGCGGAGCTTGTCAAACAGTTGAGTCCAGAAATGCAGGCGAAGTTGCGGGACTTCAGCACACGGGTCCGCAAGTCATTGTTTTAAAAGCGGCATTGCGCATCGCGTGAAGAAGCGGAATGCCAATCCTTGCATCGTCTTTTGTTTAGGTTGCGACATAATGTCCCGCTGTCCGACCTCCGGGGATGGACATTCCTTGGCGGAGCCTCCCATATAAAGGGATGCTGAAATGCCGACCTCTCCAAAACGGACACTTGCGGATAATGAACAAGTACAACCTCGTATGGGCGATCATTTGAAGGCCTATGGGCAGCCAGTACAGCATTGATTTCAATGATTCTTCATACGAATCAGGCGTCATGGCTCAAGGACAGCCGCCTAGGATTGTTGCATTTGTTCACCGTTGGGACATGCATGGACATCAGAAAATGGGGATAGGAAGCCATTTCTGAATCGGCCTTCATACGGTAGTAGTATGCATACGTTATGTTATAATTCGCTTCGCTTGCGGAGATAAGTGCAAAAGTTCGTTGACCGTGGGTTGCCGAAGTTAGTAGCCAATAGGGACTTTTATGGGAAAGATAGCGATCGTAAATGGCGTGAGAACGCCTTTCGTTAAGGCGCGGGATGCTTTTGATGATCTACCCGCTCATCAGCTCGGGGCTCTTTGCGTGACGGAACTTCTTCAGCGGACGCAGTTAGAGGGTCGCCTCGTCGACGAAGTGATCTTGGGTTGTGTCGGTCAGCCGGCCGAGGCCGCGAACGTGGCGCGTGTGGCCAGCCTCCTTGCAGGACTTCCTCCGGAAAAAAAGGCCTACACGGTGGGCCGCAATTGTGCCTCGGGTTTTGAAGCGGTCACGAGTGCCGCGGAAAAGATCCGATGCGGGATCGACGATGTCGTGATCGCGGGGGGTACGGAGTCGATGTCCAATATGCCGCTTCTTTTTAACAAGGAAGCCTCGGCACTTTTTCTAAAACTTTCCAAGTCCAAGACGCTTTTGGGCAGGCTGCAGATCTTTGCGCAAATGCGCCCGCGGCATTTTGTTCCCAGGTCGTCGCTTATGCTGGGGTTGATCGATCCGGTATGCGGTCTCAATATGGGGCAGACGGCTGAAATGCTCGCTAAGGATTTCGGAATTTCGCGTGAAGAACAAGACCGGTTTGCGCTTGAAAGCCATCTTCGCGCCGAGGCTTCACAGCAGAAATTACGTGAGGAGACGATGGACGTTCTCATTCCCCAAGGCCACAAGGGATGCGTTCGGGATGACGACGGGGTGCGGAAGAACCAGACGTATGAAATGCTGAAAGAACTCAGGCCGATCTTTGAAAAAAGGACCGGAACCATCACGGCCGGAAACGCTTCTCAGGTGACAGATGGTGCCTGCGCACTTCTTCTGATGACGGAAGAAAAAGCGAAGGGGCTTGGCTTCGAGGTTTTGGGCTATCTGCGCGACTATCTTTATGTCGGGCTGGAACCGGAGCGTATGGGGCTTGGACCCGCATTCGCGATCGAACAAATATTAAAAAAGAATGCTATGACTCTCAAAGACATTGATCTTTTCGAGATCAACGAGGCATTTGCCGCGCAGGTCCTGGCCTGTCTGCGAGCTCTCTCCTCTGCAGAATTTTCTAAAAAATATTTTAAGTCGGGAGTACCCGTCGGCGTGATCCCGTGGGATCAATTGAATGTCAATGGCGGTGCGATCGCCCTCGGCCATCCCGTCGGGGCAAGCGGGGCGCGGCTTGTGCTGACCTGCCTGAAGGAAATGAAACGCCGATCCTGCCGGCGGGGTCTTGTGACAGCTTGTGTCGGAGGCGGCCAGGGCGCTGCCCTTATCCTGGAAAGATAACCACGGCGATTCCTGTGCCTCTGAGCGGTTATGACGAATAACTTGAGTCTCTGGTCTCGAGTTGCAGGGCTCGGCTTTCACTTATTGCATATCAGGAACTCATGGTAGAATTACGACATTCAGGCTGAGACGCTTGGGTCTTTACAGTTGCTGTTGGAATTTTTATAGTTCAAGTCAGCTGATTTTAGGACAACATAAAAAACTGAATTCACAGCGAGGTTCAAAAAAATGAATCGTTACGAGAAGGTAGACAAAATAGATCTTAAAATTGGGGACAAGCAGATCGAGCTTCCCGTTTATGAGGGGACCGAGAACGAACGGGGGATTGATGTCTCCATGCTGCGTGAGGCGACAGGACATATCACCTTGGACCCCGGTTATATGAACACGGGATCCTGCACGAGCAACATCACTTTCATTGACGGCGACAAAGGAATCCTGCGGTATCGCGGCATTCCCATTGAAGAACTTGCTGAAAAATCCACGTTTGTCGAAACGGCCTATCTTTTGATCTTCGGAAAGCTTCCGACCAGTAAGGAGCTTACCGCTTTTTCCAAAGGGTTGACCAAAAACGCACCATTGCATGAAGATATCAAACATTTCTTTGGTGGTTTCCCGAGCACAACCCATCCGATGGCGATCTTATGTTCTGTGGTCTCGGCTTTATCGGGGTATTATCCGTATTCCCTTGATCCGACGCACGATGAAAGTGAGATCACCTCAACGGCATTTCAGTTGATTTCCAAGGCTAGGACGATCGCGGCCTATTCCTACAGGAAATCCGTGGGGGAACCGTTCATCCACCCCCGTCAAAATTTTAAATATTGTCAGAACTTTTTGCACATGATGTTCTCGTATCCAGGTGAGGACTATGTTCCGGATTCCGATATGACCCGGGCCCTTGAGCTGGTCCTGATCCTTCATGCCGATCATGAGCAGAATTGCAGCACCTCGACCGTGCGTTTGGTCGGAAGTGCCAGGACGAACTTGTTCGCCTCGGTGGCGGCTGGGATTTGTGCCCTATGGGGTCCCTGGCACGGGGGAGCCAATCAGGATGTGATGGAAATGTTGGGGGACATTCAGGCCTCCGGAGAAAAGATCGATCAGTATATCAACGAAGCCATGAAGCCAGGCTCAACCAAGCGTCTGTCCGGCTTTGGACACCGAGTTTACAAGACCTATGACCCGCGCGCGAAGGTTTTGAAGGATGCTTTCCACCGTTTGGTCCATGGGAAGAGTAAATTCCGCGGCAATCAGGAGCTTCTTGAGATCGCCCTTAGGCTGGAGGAGCGGGCGCTCAAGGAGGATTTTTTTATCAGCCGAAGGCTATATCCCAATGTCGATTTCTACAGCGGCCTGATCTACAACTTTTTGGGGATCCCCACGGCCATGTTTCCTGTTATGTTCGCCATAGGCCGTCTTCCCGGCTGGATTGCTCACTGGAAGGAAATGCGTGAAGCGAAACCCCCGCGCATCGGCCGACCGCGTCAGATCTATACAGGTCTCGGCAAGACAGCGTACATCCCGATCGAAGAGCGAACGTAACACCCGGAATGTTCTTGTGTTGGATTCCAAGGACATCGAGGCTCCCGGAAGGAATCTGACGTTAAGTGCTTATTGTGCGTCTGAGATGAGGATGGCGATGTGTCTTCCGGTGAAATGGGCCCCGGTTTTTTCTTTCTCCCGAGGATTCAGGCTCTGATGAGAATAAGAAAGACGGGTGAAAGTCACGCCAACAGAGGTTTTGTCAAGTTTTTGGAGGAGGAAGCCGATAATTCTCCAGCGTTGATGCTACTAAAAAAAATGAAAAAGCGGTTGCATCATTATTTTTTTTTTAGTACAGTAAATCAATGCGGCATCTTCAAATGTCCGTAAGATTCAAGTTCAAAACCAAGGGAGGAAATTCAATGAAGAAGATCATGAGTCTCGTAGTGGTACTAT
>JBAXGK010000075.1:0-8430 GCA_037139435.1 Candidatus Omnitrophota bacterium
CGGTCGAGCAGGATGTCGAGAGGGTTGGACGCGCTGCCCTCGCTATAGTGCTCGAGATAATTTTCGTCCTCGGCGTGGTTGAAATCTTCGTAGGAGATCAGCTGGTAACCGCGCGCATCGCGCAACATCTTCTGGTATTCAGCGAGGGGCAGGCCCATCTCGCCCGCCAGTTCATTTTCAGTGGGCGGGCGGCCGAAGCGCTGCTCCAGCTTGGCGATCGCGTTTTCGATGCTGCGCATGTCGCGCCGGAGGGAACGCGGCAGCCAGTCCATCTGGCGCAGGCCGTCCAGGATCGCACCGCGAATGCGCTGCGCCGCATAGGTTTCGAATTGCGCTCCGTGGGATTCGTCGTAACGGTTGATGGCGTCGAGCAATCCGAGCATGCCCGTCTGGATCACATCGTCTATGTCCACGCTCGCCGGCAGCTTCGCCATCATGTAATGCGCGATGCGTTTGACCAGGGGCGCGTAGTCCGTGAGGTAGTTCTCCACGTCGCGCTTTCCGGTTGCGGTGTACATGGTTCGTCGTCCTAGGCCGCCACGGCGCGAGGCCGGCTGAAGTCGATCAGGCGCCGCATGAATTCACCCAGGCCGCTGCCGTCTTCCTGGGCGTGCGGCCAGCCGGTGATGGAGAGCGCGAGATTGCGGAAACTTCCCGCTGCAGCAGCCGATGGAAACGCCGACACCACCGGCACGCGCAGGCGCGCAGCCTGCTTCAATTGCTCGTCCGCGGGCACATGTCCCATAAAGTCCAGCGATACCTGCAGATAGCGCCGCGCCACGCCTGCCATGTTGGCGAATATCTGGCGCGCCTCCGGTTCGCCGGAAACCTCGCTCACCAGAAGCCGGAACTCGCGCCGCCCGAATTCGGCGTTTAGCCGCTTGATCAGCGAGTAGCCGGATGTGATCGCCTCGGCGCTGCCGCCAGCAAGCACTATCACCTCCTGCGCCGCAATGCCAGGCCACAGCAGGGCGCTGGCACTGCCTGCATCGGTATCCACGAGCAGGGTATCCACCGGAGAGCTCAGGCGGCTGCAGCGTTCGACCAGCCATTGCTGGTCACGCACCGCAAGCTGCGTGAGCGATGAGGCGCCGCGCGCGATCGGCAATATCAGGATTCCTTCCGGGCCGCGAACAAGCACCTCGTCCAGATCGCGCCTGCGCCGAATCACATCATCCAGGTCAAACCGGGGGTTCAAGCCGAGTTCCGCCGTAACGCCGTGCCCGGCCGGGTTTTCGTCCAGGATCAGCACGTCGCGTCCGAGTTCGGCTAGCGCCGCAGCGAGATTGAGTACCGCTCCGGCCTTTCCCCTGCCGCCGGCACCGGAGCTGAGCCTGACGATACGCATCCCCTGCCGGTCGAGCAACCGGCGCAGACCGTCGGCCTGGTCACGCATGACTTTAGGCAAGGCAGGCTCCCGCGTTCATTCCACTTACCGGCGCCGCGGCCAGCATCATCTGGCATTCGATGGGGTTCGGGTGATGCGCCGATTCGGCGGCAAGGGCGCGAAATGCCCGGTGCAACAGGTATTGCCTGTCGGGCAAGTGCAAATCCTCCGGAACGCGCTGGCCGTTGCTCACATAGTGCAGGCTGAGCTGGTGGCGAATGACGACGTCGAGCACCGTCGCAAGCCCCACCGATTCGTCCGTCTTGGTGATGATGCAACCGTGTACTCCACCGCCCCGATAGACGCGAACGACGTCGTCCAGCGATGCCCCACACCGCCGTCACGTTCATTATCGCAAGTCTTGCCCTCGCTGGGGTTCCGCCGCTTTCCGGATTTTGGTCCAAAGACGAGATCCTGCTTGCCGCTTTCGGATCCGGTAATTTCCTGGTCTTCGGCATTCTCCTCCTCACAGCATTCATGACGGCCTTCTATATGTTCCGTCTTATTTTCCTGACCTTTTTTGGGAAAGCGCGCAATCACGACGTCCACGCTCACGAATCCCCCGCCCTCATGACCGTGCCCCTTTGGTGCCTCGCGGTGGGATCCGTCGTGATCGGCATCCCCGGTTCGCCATTCATGCATCACTGGTTCCAGAAATTCATGGTGCACATGGCCCATTACCCGGAATATGAACCTTCCGCTTTCGTCATGGGATGCTCGATCGCGGTCGCGGTCCTCGGGATCACGCTGGCAGGCGTCATCTACCTTAAGCGGAAACATTGGGCCGAAGCCGTGGCGAAAACCTTCCCGTCGTTCTATCGCCTCTCCTTCCATAAGTTTTATTTTGACGAGTTCTATTCCTCTTATATCGTGAAGCCTTTCAATGCGCTCGGCCGCGTCCTTTTCGGCTTTGACGAAACCGTGATCGATGGCGCTGTGAACGGCACGGGAAAGAACACATTATTCCTGAGCGAGATCAAGAACTGGATCGACAAATATATTGTGGACGGCACCGTGAATTTCATGGGAACTTCGGTTTATTTCTTGAATTCGGTTGTGAAGCGCCTCCAAACAGGTGTTGTGCAGAATTATCTTTTGATCGTGTTTCTCGTGTTGATCGCTTTTCTCATTTTGGAATTAAAATTAGCCTAGTGCGACGTACTAAAAAGGAGTCTTTATGACATCTCATATTCTGTCCTGGATCATTTTCACGCCACTCCTCGGCGCGATCGTTGTTCTTTTCGTCCCGAAAAATTTGGCCCATTGGATCAAATGGATCGCGCTTACGACCACGGGCATCGTGACAGCTCTCACGGGTTACGCCCTTACGATCTTCCAGCCCGCTCAAGCCGGCTTCCAGATGGTGGAACGCGCTTCATGGATCCCGCAGTTTGGCGTCCAGTACCTTCTCGGAACGGACGGGATCAGTTTTCCCATGGTATTCCTCACCGCAATCATCTCCTTGATCGCGTGTCTGGCGTCTTTTCCTCATGTGCGCGTCAAAGAGGGGCGCGAAAAAGAGTATTATTTCCTGTATCTCCTCCTCGAAACCGGGATGCTGGGAACGTTCCTCGCACTCGACCTTTTCCTTTTTTATGTGCTCTGGGAGGTCGTGCTTGTCCCCATGTATTTCCTGATCGGGATCTGGGGTGGGCCGCGCCGCGAATACGCTGCGATCAAGTTCTTCCTCTACACACTCGCGGGCAGTCTTTTCATGCTGCTTGGGATCCTGGGCGTTTATTTCGCCGCCGCACCGCACACGTTCGACATGACGCAGCTCGTCGGCATGCCTCGCGGACTTTTTTTCCAACAGGTCGTTTTCATGGCATTCTTTCTTGGCTTCGCGATCAAGGTGCCGATCTTTCCGTTCCACACCTGGCTCCCGGACGCGCACGTTGAAGCCCCGACCCCGATCAGCGTGATCCTTGCGGGCGTCCTTCTTAAAATGGGCACCTATGGGTTCTTCCGCTTCAGCTATCCCCTTTTCCCGGAGGCCACGCATTGGTTTCAACCTGCCATGGCGGTCTTAGCTGTCGTGGGTATTGTGTACGGAGGATTTGTAGCGCTCGCGCAGACCGATTTCAAGAAAATGGTCGCTTACTCGAGCGTCAGTCACATGGGATTTGTCCTGCTCGGACTCGCGGCTTTAAACGCAAACGGTTTCCGCGGAGCCATGCTCCAGATGTTCACCCACGGCACCATCACAGGGGGGCTCTTCTTGCTGGTGGGCGTCCTCTATGACCGGGCCCACTCCCGCGACCTGAACGATTTCGGCGGGCTTGGCGTTAAGATGCCGGCCTACGCGGGATTCCTGACTTTTTTTGCGCTGGCCTCACTGGGGCTTCCGGGCCTCTCCGGGTTTATCAGCGAATTCCTTGCCTTGTTGGGCTCCTATCAATATTCCAAACTGGTCACCGGCCTCTCAACCATCGGCATCATTCTTGCGGCGGCGTATCTCCTTTACATGATCCAGCGCGTTCTGCTTGGAAAACTCAACCCGAAATGGGCCGGGCTTGGCGATATCAAGACCCAGGAGGTTCTCACGCTGCTGCCGCTCATGGTCTTGATCCTCGGGATCGGCATTTATCCGCGGATCATCCTGGATTACATGATCCCAACGCTGGATGCCCTACTTAAAACCTTGAAGGTTTAAACGAATGAACGCTATTGAGAGTTTGAAATATTTTATTCCTGAACTGGTCCTGCTGGGCGGTGCTTTCGCCGCGCTGACGCTGGATTTTTTCACGAAACAGAAGAAGCTCGTGGGGGAGTTCTCTCTTCTTGTGCTCGTCGCCGCGCTATGCCTGGTCAAAGCTCCGGATCAACCGCTCCCCCTCTTTTTTGGGCTTTTCCTTCTGGATGCCTTCGCTAATTTTTTCCGTTACATCGCGCTTGTTACCGTGGGCATCACGATCCTGATCTCGCTCGGCTACGCCCCGCTCCAGAAGCGCTTTACCGGAGAGTTCTACGGCCTTTTCCTCTTCATGGCCTTTGCCCTCATCCTGTTCGCTGCGGCCAATAATCTCCTCATGATCTTTCTCGCTATCGAATTTGTATCTCTTCTGTCGTACCTTCTTGTGGGATTCCTAAAAAACGACCCCAAGTCCAAGGAAGCGGCCCTCAAGTATCTACTCTTTGGAAGCGTATGCTCCGCCATCATGCTCTACGGCATGTCACTTCTCTACGGCGCGGCGGGTTCACTCGAGCTTCCCGTCATCGGAAACGCTCTTTTTTATGCGCCTTTCAAACCTTTGGCGATTGCCGCCGTTCTTTTCTTTTTTGTCGGTCTGGGTTTTAAGATCTCCATGGCACCTTTTCATATGTGGGCGCCGGATGTTTACGAAGGCGCGCCGACACCGGTCACCGCCTTCCTAACCGTTGCGCCTAAAGCGCTCGGTTTCGCGGTCCTGATCCGGGTGCTGGACATGATCTTTTTGAATTTTAAAGACGTCTGGAGCCCCCTGCTTGTGATCCTTTCCGTCCTAACCATGACGATCGGAAACATCACCGCCGTTTCTCAATCGAACATCAAGCGATTCCTGGCTTATTCGAGCATCGCGCAAGCGGGCTATATTTTGATGGGCCTTGCGGTTTTTTCCATTCTGGGCCGGGGTGCGATCCTGATCTATTTACTCGCTTATCTTTTGACGAATCTTGGCGCCTTCGCGGTCGTCCTCTTTGTCGGGGGTGAGACCCAAAGCGATTCTCTGGACACTTACGCAGGCCTCTCCCAGCGTTCCCCCATGGCCGCGGCCATGCTGACGATCTTTCTGCTCTCCCTCGCGGGCCTTCCGCCTCTGGCGGGATTCATCGGGAAATATTACGTTTTCGCAGCAGCCATTCAGGGGAAATTCATCACGCTTACGATCTTCGCTGCCATTAACAGCGTGATCGCGGCCTATTATTATTTCCGGATCATCCGCCTCATGTATCTGACCCCGGCGACAGGCCCGGCCTTTCCCTCCCCCTCCAAGGCTTTAACGGTCGCTCTCTGGGTCCTGTTCCTCGGCGTTTTGGCGATGGGTATTTTCCCGAGTTTTTTCATCACCCGCATCTTGGGTTAAAGCATGCGAAGCTTCTCGGTCACAGAAAAAACACTTCTTCAGGATTTCCTCTTCCAGGTCCTCAAGGACCTCAAAAAAACTAAAATCAAACAGATCCTTAAATTCGGTTCTGTCCACGTCAACGGCCGCGAGGTCACCTGGTACCAGCATCCTTTAAAACCCGGCGACAAGGTCGAGATCTTAGGGAAAGAGCGCGCTTCTGTGGAAAGATCCAAGACGGAGCTTGGACTCAAGATCGTCTATGAAGACAGCGATCTCCTGGTGGTTGAAAAACCGGCGGGACTTCTGACCATGGGCACGGAACGGGAAAAAGAGGCGACGCTTTATTTCATGCTCAATGAATATGAGCGATCCAAGACAAAGGACGAAAGTGGACGCGTATACATCGTGCACCGGTTGGACCGGGATGCGTCGGGGCTCCTTGTTTTCGCGAAAAGTGATGCCGTCAAACGCACGCTACAAGGACATTGGGATCTCGCGACCAAGAAATACTACGCGATCACAGAAGGCACTCCGAAGGAACTATCGGGCAGAATCGAGAATTATCTCCGAGAAGATGCTTTTAAGCGGGTCTACAGTGTTTCAAAAAACCATCCCGAAGCCCAGCGCGCCGTCACGCATTACCGAGTGCTTCGTGAAAACGAAGGCTATGCGCTTCTGGAAGTGACGCTTGAGACCGGACGAAAGAACCAGATCCGCGTCCACTTATTCGGCATGGGGTGCCCCATCATGGGCGATGAGAAATACGGCGCCCGATCCGACCCCTTCCGCCGCCTGGCGCTTCACGCCTATTTCCTCTCGTTCCCCCATCCCATCACCGGCGAGCTCAAGACCTTCCAGTCTTCTCTCCCCACTCCATTCAAAAAAATCTTCCCGTCTATTTAGGAAGCAACCACTAACCGATCGCAAATGACGGCGCGGCGCCTCAACTCGAAAAAACATTTCGCGCAGCAGAGCACATCGGACGCGGCATTGTGCTGATCCTCAAAATCTACCTCGAAAAGCTTGATGTGAAGCTCGGAGAGTTTCGGCCACTTGTCGCCATACAGCCCCGGGATCTTGCAGTATTTTGTTGAGGCCTTCATGGTACATATTCTTGGAATTTCCCCTAACCCATCTGGCATCCCCTGGCGAAGTAACTCAACTCGAACCATCTTTTCATCAAAATCCAGATTATGCGCGACGAGGCGCGCCGCCCCCTGGATCGCCCCGGAAAACTCCTCCAAAACCTCCGCAGCTGGCCGCCCTTCTTTCAAAGCCTTATCAGTGCTGATGCCATGAATGGCCGTCGCACCTTCCGGGATCACAAAACCTTCTGGCTTAATAATGTAATCGTGAAACGCGAGCTGCTTTCCGCTGTCATCAAAAAGCGCCCAAGCGATCTGAACGATGTGGGGCCAGTTCGCGGTGTCCGAGACTGGTGCTTTCCAGCTTTTCGGTAATCCGGTCGTCTCCGTGTCGAAAAAAAGATATGCCAGACCTTCGCTTTTTTTGGTTCCCGCTTCTTTATGGGTCATGCTTCTCCTTTTAGGCTGCTTTGACGGCCCAGCGTAACAGGGCGCTTTTTGACCGGGGGTTATCGTAACGTTCCTGGGAAGTCGCCCGTATGGGGTCACGACCTATCTCCGCATAAATTCCTGTTTCAAATCCCTCATGAAAGGAACGGACCACGCGATCATCTTCTCCTGAGTGGAAGGTCAAGACCGCAACCCTTCCTCGAGACTTCAGGCAGAAAGGCAGATTCCTTAAGAACTGGTTAAGCGCAGCGAACTCATCATTCACCGCGATACGCAAGGCTTGAAAAGTCCTCCGGATCGATCGTGGGATCTCTTCGTCGGGATTTGAAAGAGATACGCGGGCAAGCGCCTTCCGTACGGCATCCGCTAGCGCAGTCGTCGTGGAGATTTCCTCCCGAGCTTTATAAATAACTTTCGCGATGGTTGGGGCATGGGGCTCATCAGAATGCACTCGGAGCATTTCCTCAAGAGCGTTTTCTGAGAGGGTTCGAAGGAGAACGGATGCCGGTTGGCCCCTTTCAGGATTCATTCTAAGATCGAGCGGCCCTTCCACTTTAAAGGTAAAACCGCGAGAAGGATTATCCAGTTGCATCGAAGAAACCCCGAGATCCGCGAGGATAAAATCAAAACCACCCCCGGCATCCATGAGGAGCTTGGGGATCCCCGCAAAATTAGTGCGTCGAACGATCAATTCCTTTTCAGTGAAACGCAAACTGCGGAGACGCGCTTCTGTCCGCACGATCTCAATAGGATCCACATCGATCCCAAAAAGGCGTCCACCCGGCCTGATGCGTTTGAGAAGCTCTTCGGCATGTCCCCCGAATCCCAGCGTCGCATCTAAACCCGTTTGACCGGGCTTAGGACGAAGAACTTCCAAAACTTCTTGGACACAGATCGGACGGTGCGAGCCCGCAGGCGTTTTCCCGCTCTTCAATATCTTTTCTATGTCCGGAGCATATT
The DNA here is from genome assembly GCA_037139435.1 of Candidatus Omnitrophota bacterium. Taxonomy (GTDB): domain Bacteria; phylum Omnitrophota; class Omnitrophia; order Omnitrophales; family Aquincolibacteriaceae; genus Aquincolibacterium. The sequence goes on from JBAXGK010000075.1 coordinate 7,929, forward strand.
GCTCCCGATGGAGTTCCTTGTATTTTTCCTCAAACCGGCGCGGATGCGTACCCTTATAACGCAACCGCCGTTTTTTGGGGGGCTCTTCAGGGTTCATGGCGTCCTATTTAAGATCCATGCAGGTGCGGGTAGAAGCATGTTGGTAATAAATCTCCGGCAAGATCCCCTTTCGGGTTTGCCGCTCTTTCTCGAGCCAGAGGCGTACTCTTTCTTGCTGGACCTCGTTGGCCAGATCCCAAACGGGATTGAGACTGAGATCATGCAGGATATAGATAGCGCGAGGCTCTCCGCCGCTTTCATTCAAAAGCTTCTTTATTAGCAGATCGAGCTGCCCACCCGCTTTTTTTTTCGAGCCGCCTCCGAGCAAAGCCGCCCGAACACTGGCCTCGCTTACATCCGTTGAAAGTGAAGACGTGGATTCCTGGCTGAAGAATTCCACATGCGTTTTCACTTCGATCTTTCCCCATTCGGCGGGAGCGCGGTAATGTAAGAGAGCGAAAAG
>JBAXGK010000076.1:0-8412 GCA_037139435.1 Candidatus Omnitrophota bacterium
CCTATTGAAAGATAAGGGTTAATTGGACCAGTCCTCGTCAACCATTCCTGGAATAAAAGACAAGACAAGGACAGGCCCAATTCTCCTATTGAAAGATAAGGGTTAATTGGACCAGTCCTCGTCAACCATTCCTGGAATAGAATACAAGACAAGGACAGGCCCAATTCTCCTATAAAAGATAAGGGTTAAGTGTCTGGCTGCCGGACAGGCAGGGGCCAGTTCTCTATTGATTGTCTGCCCCTTTCTGCTATATTACGCGGCTTATATGGCACTCATGATCAAGCGGGTCGAAAGACCTCGCGAACTTAAATGGTATCACGCCGGCGCCATGCTCTATGGCGATTGGGGCACCTCCAAGGCCTATGTTCTCGGGATCGCCTTTGCCCTGGCCGGTCACGCTTCCTGGTTCTTCCTTGGGCTCATGTCCCTCCTGATGATTCTGATCGGGGTCTGTTACATGGTCGTTTGCCGCATTTATCCGGATGGCGGCGGCGTTTATTCCTCGGTCAAGCACCGTTCTCAGACCCTCGCTGTGATCGGCGCGTTTCTTTTGATCGCGGATTATGTGGTCACGGTTTCCTTAAGCGTCCTGGATGCTTTCCATTACTTCAATGTTCCCAATCCTGAGATCTGGGCGATTGGGGCGATCCTTACGATCGGAGCCTTGAGCTGGGTCGGGCCCTCGAAAGGCGGCATGGTTGCGACCGTAATCGCAATATGCGCATCCCTTACGGCTTTGATTCTTTTTGTTTTCACCGTGCCAAGCCTTTCCCATGTTCAGCTCACGATGCCGGTGGGCGGGTTCATGAAAAACTGGCCGGTTTTTGTCGGGATCGTGCTCGCGCTCTCGGGCGTGGAGGCCATTGCGAATTTGACCGGCGTGATGGTAGAGCCTGTCAAAAAAACCTCCCGTCGCGCCATTCTTCCGGTGATGATCGAAGTGGCAATCCTGACATTCCTCCTGGGGGTCGCGATGAACGCCATCCCGGGTCTTAAGGGCCACACGGAAGATATGCTTCGCGCGCTCGGGAATCATTACATCGGCCCCTGGTACGGGACTGTGATCTCGCTTATCTTTGGGTGCTTGCTCCTGTCGGCCGGCAATACGGCGATCATGGGGCTTGTGAGCATTCAGTTTGCGCTGGCCAAAGACCGCGAATTGCCGCCTGTCTTCGCGAAGCTCAACCGGTTTGGTATGCCGAGTGTCGCCCTGATCATTGCGACCCTGTTGCCGATCATTGTGATCATCGTAGAGAAGGATATCGTTCACCTGGCAGCTCTTTATGCGATCGGCGTGGTCGGAGCCATTGCACTCAATCTTGCGACCAGCGCCACGAATTTTTCGATCCGGCTGAAACTTTGGGAACGCGTTCTTTTGGGCACAGGCGCGATCATCACCCTTTTTATCGAAGTGACGATCGCGATCCAAAAACAGAACGCGCTTTTCTTTGTTCTCACCATTATTGGAGTGGGTCTCGCTCTTCGTTATGCGGCCAAGATGATTGCGCCGGTCGTGATGCCGGAGCTCGCTTCGACCGTCAACGTGCTCACCGTGGCCGAGGCCAAAGAACTTACTTCGCTTTATAAGAGTACCGCGCTCGTGGCTCTCAAGTCGTTCAATCCGGTGCTGCTTGAAGAGGCCGCCCTTCATGTAAAGGCCATGGGAGAGAATTCGGTCTATCTGAGCTATGTGGAAGAGACGCCTCCGACGCCCGAGCTACCAACGGAAATGGAACCGTCACGGGAATCCGTGGAAGTGCTTGCGAAAGCTCAAGAAAAGATGGAAACGCTTGGCCTTACCGCGGTTCCGATCTGGATGGTGGGGGACAATCCCGGCTGGTTGATCGCGCGCGCGGCTCGGGATCTCGATGTCAAAACCGTGGCGATCGGTGCTACAAAACGCAGTGCTCTCATCAGTCTTTTGCGTGGCGACGTGTTGCGAACATTGGCCCACAACCTTCGCAAAGAATGTCATTTATTGATTGTCGGTTAGCACCTTTTTGAGTATTCTATCCGCAGGTTTTTGCCGCTCATAAATCGTCATAATTGATAGAAGGTGATCATGAAAACTTCCAAGATCCTCGCGCTTCTTCTTATCTTAGCACTCTCGTTTTCCATGCCCCTTCGTGCCGAATGGTTCGACGGCGAAGTTCAGAAGACCGATATCAAGGCTAAGACGATCACGCTGAGTGAGATCGATCCGATCACGGATACCGAAGAAAAAAAAGAGATCCTGGTCGATGGAGCCACGATCTTCTCCGGCGTTACTTCACTCAAGGATATCCGCGAGAACGATAATGTCACGATCGAAGCCCAATACGACGAGCCGACTGATGCTTGGAAAGCCCTTTCCGTTGAGGTCGCCGAGGCCGGCGCGTGAAAACTCGGGGAATCCACCGAACTTCGGGTTCCCAGGTAAGGTGTTCAAAGAGATCCCAGGCTAAGCGGCGTTCTTATGTTTTCGGGATCCTGACCACTCCCGCTAAAGACATCTTCCATTCGAATTATCACCTCGGGCTTCTTGCCGGGATCCTTCCGCGGATCAAGGCCGCGAAAAGCCGTTTGAAGATTGTTATGATGCCCGCTAAGCCCTACAAGAGTCTGGAGGAGATACTCTCTCAGAACGGACTCGACGGACTTTTGATGCTGACCTGGCGGTGGATCCATCCTGAGATTGCGAGATTGATCGAAACTTCCCGTCATGATCGAGTGCTTGTGATTAATGATCCGGTCCCGGGCCTCAGAGTGAATAACCTTTACACCGATACGGACGCGGGGATAGCGCAGGCGGTCGCGCATCTTGCAAAAAAAGGAAGCCGGAAAATCGGAATGCTGCATGGCCCTTGGGAAGTCCCATTCAAAGTAGGTAAAAGAAAAATCAAAGTTCCTTTCATCGATACGCAGCTCAAGGCACGCGGTTTTCTCCGGGCGCTTAAGGCCAGCCGTATTCCGTGCGATCAATCGTGGCTGCGTTCGGGAGCTGCTAATAGTGAGGCGGAAGGCTATCGCGTGATGGAAAAGTGGCTCAGAGAAGAGAATTTACCCGAGGCGATTCTGTGTGGGAACGATGATCTCGCCTTTGGTGCGCTCCGTGCGCTAAAAGAATCCGGGAAACGCATGGCGGTGATCGGGTTTGATGATAACGAGCATGCTAAAAGTTTCTCACCCCCGCTTACGACCGTTCGCCAACCCCTTGCCCAAATGGGGAAGGATGCCGTGGATATCCTGATCCGGCAGATCGAAGGCCCTTCTTTGGGGCCCATTTCCAGAAAATACCTGCCGAAGCTTATTATCCGTAAGACAGCTTAAATAAAGCGCAACGGTCAACGCTCAACGCGCAACGAGTTGGCTTTGAGTTTTGTGCTTTGACCTTTGCGCTTGTCCTTCATTAAAATCCCCAATAGCCGTAACTATATCTAGAGATCGGTAAAATTATAAAGGGGAGAGCATGCTTACCACCGCTATTGCCATCGTGATCGGGCTCGGATATTTTTTCTATCCGTTCAAACTTGCCTGGGTCAGATTACTGCTTAAGTACGTCGCCGGGCTTTTCTGCTTCTGGGCGGCGTTTTTTTTCGCCGGCCCTTCGGTGGAGGCTCAGTTCGTGTCTCTTGCCGGGATCGCGATCCTCGGCATTGCTGGCGGGCTCATTTTTACGGACATGGTGGTTTCGGCCGTTCTGTGGTTTGTCGAGCTGCTCGGTAATATCTTCCGTAAGACGCCCCAGCTTCCGCAGTATCTCCTGGAGATCTGGTCGGCCATGGAGCGGATGGCATCGCGTAAAGTGGGTGCGCTTATCATCCTCCAACGCAAACAGCCGTTGCGTCCCTTAATGAAAGGCGGCATGCCGTTTGACGCGGAGATCAAGTCCGAGATTCTTGTCCCGCTTTTTTTGACATCGTCTCCCGTGCATGATGGCGCGCTTATCGTGAATAAAGGCCGCGTGCAAACGGTGAAAGGCATTCTGCCGCTTGCGTCACTTTCCGATCTTTCCCCGAGTTTCGGCACGCGCCACCGCGCCGCGATCGGGATCACCGAAAAAACCGACGCGATCGCGCTTGTGGTTTCCGAAGAACGCGGCCAGGTGAGCATTGCTTGCCACGGCTGCCTTATCCATATTGCCGACCGCGCGGAATATCTGAGGACGATGCACTGGATCCTCAAGGGAAGGAACATCCTGCGTCTCAAGAACGCGAGTTTTATCGTTACCACCAAAGTTCTGGATGATCTGACGTAACTTAAAAAAATCAAATCTCAAATCTGAGATCTCAAAACACAAGGCGCATGAAGGATAACTCTATGAAGGGTTTTTGTTTCGAAAAATCCGGCGTGCTTAGCAATCGGCCCGAACGCGTTGCTCAGGCACGAGGCGGTTGGACGATCGTGATCTATGCGTTGATCTTTCTGGGGGCCATGCTGCACTTTGCCGTTCCCAGCTTTCCGCCCCATCATGGATTCAGGGTCTTTCTTCTTTTTTTGTTCGTCGGCTTTCTGATGGCGATCGGTTTTTTCCTGATTAATGGGGTGGTTCTCATGATCAGTAAAAAAGACGGTATCCTGCTCCAAAAATGGGGCTCTTTCGTTACGTTCTGGTCAGCGACAACACCGCTGGTTAAAGTGAAAGCCGTTCTTCTGGAAAAATATATTTTAGAACGGGGGCGTTCCTTTTCGAAGAAACGAACGGTTTATGATATCTCGCTCAAGGTTGGAGAAGCGAAATCGATAGCGCTCCTTGTGATGCAGCCTGATTTTGAGGAAGCTATCGCGTTTGCCAGGACCGTGGCAGATTATTTGGGTCTGCAAGTGGAAGAAAGCTCCAGAGAAGCAGAGAAGGGAGAGGTCCCGAATTGAAGCGATACATCCTTGCGATCGATCAGGGGACGACGGGTTCACGGGCGATTCTGTTTGATGTGAACGGAAAGGCAATCGCCAGCGCCTACCGCGAGTTCAAACAATATTTCCCCAAGCCCGGTTGGGTGGAACACGACGCCCAAGAGATCTGGCGCTCCTGCGAGACTGTGATCCGGGAGACCATTCGTAAAAGCAAAATTGCTCCCGAAGAGATTCTTGCCATCGGCATCACGAATCAGCGCGAAACGACGGTCATGTGGGACCGCGCGACCTCAAGGCCTGTTCATCATGCCATCGTTTGGCAATGCCGCCGAACCTCGGACCTTTGCCGCGCTCATAAAAAACACGAGTCCGTGATCCATAAGAAAACCGGTCTTGTGCTTGATCCCTATTTTTCCGGCACCAAGATCGAGTGGCTCCTCAAGCATGTACCGGGGCTTCGGAAGAAGGCAGCCGCTGGGAGGATCGCGTTTGGGACGATTGATAGCTGGTTGATCTGGAAGTTGACGGGCGGGCGCTCGCACGTGACCGACCTCACGAATGCTTCGCGTACTATGCTTCTTAACATCAAAACAAAAAAGTGGGAGCCCCAGCTTCTCAAGATCTTTGGCGTTTCGGCAAAAATTCTCCCGAGACTGCAGCTCTCAGGATCGGTCTTCGGGACCACGGCGGCGATTGCCGGACTTCCCGCCGGCATTCCGATCGCGGGAGTGATGGGGGACCAGCAGGCCGCGCTTTACGGTCAAGGCTGTTATGAATCTGGCACCAGCAAGAATACTTACGGGACGGGTTGTTTCATCATGATGAACACCGGCAAGAAATTTGTCACTTCAAAGGCGGGACTTCTCACGACGCTTGCTTGCGATTTCAAAGGCCGGCCGGTTTACGCGCTCGAGGGTTCCGTTTTTATCGGCGGGGCCGTGGTCCAATGGCTTCGGGACGGCCTCAAGGTCATTAAGAGCTCTGCGGCGACTGAAAAAGCGATCCGGAAGCTGAAGGACAACGGCGGCGTCTATGTGGTGCCAGCGTTTGTGGGGCTGGGAGCGCCTTACTGGAACAGTGAAGCGCGCGGATTGATCGCCGGGATCACGCGTGGGACCACGATGCCGCACATTATCCGCGCGTGCCTTGAAGCGATCGCTTATCAGAGCCGCGATGTTTTTGATATTATGCAAAAAGTTTTTGGCGGTAAGATCCATGAACTGAAAGTCGACGGTGGTGCATGCAAGAATGATCTCCTGATGCAGTTCCAAGCCAATATCCTGGGATCCAAAATCCTTCGTCCTAAAGTGATCGAGCTCACGGCCCGCGGTGTGGCGCATTTGGCCGGTGTCACGATGGGGCTTTGGAAAAAGAGCCACGACCTTAAAAAACAGCATCAAATCGACCGTGTTTTTTCTCCCGCGATGAAACCCGGGAAGCGTGCCCGGCTTTATGAGGGGTGGAAGAAGGCTGTCGAGAGGGCAATGCTTTAATAGCGCGCAACGTGCTACGCGCAACGCTCAACGGACAATCAGGGTTTTTACGTTGCACGTTGAACGTTGCGCGTTGCGCCCATGATCATTGATTCTGGAGATTTACCATGGACCGAAATATCACACGTTTTAGCAGGCAGTCGTATGATCTGCTAGTCGTCGGCGGTGGAATCAATGGGGCCGCGATCGCGCATCTTGCGGCCAAGCGCGGCATGAAAGTGGCGCTTCTGGAAAAAGGCGATTTTGCGAGCGGCGCCTCGAGCAAATCCACCAAGCTCATTCACGGCGGCATCCGCTATCTCGAGAATCTTGAAGTCGATCTCGTCTGGGAATCCTTAAGAGAACGCCATGTCCAGCTCGAGGCTGCGCCGCATTTGGTGAAGCCGCTTCCGTTCGTGATCCCCGTCTATGAAGGCGACAAGCGTCCTCTTTGGATGATGCAATTCGGTGTTTTCCTTTATGACTTGCTTGCGGGTAAGTACCGCGTGAAACCGCGCAAGAACCTTACGCGCGAAGAAGTGATACGTCTCGAACCGGGCATTGAGCCAAAGGGCCTAAAGGGCGGCGTGCTTTATTATGACGCCCAGATGGATGACGCGCGGCTTTGCCTCGAGAACGTCCTGATGGCGGCCCAATTCGGCGCTCATGTGGCCAATTACGTGAAGGTGGTAGCGTTTGTGAAGGAGAATGGCAGGGTCGCCGGCGTCAGGGTGCACGATATGCTTGGGATTAAGGAATTTGAGGTGCGCGCGAAGCGCGTTATTTGCGCGGCAGGGCCGTGGACCAATGAATTCCTGCGCCTGGATATTCCGAACACGAAGAAAAAGGTCCGGACCACCAAGGGCATTCATATCGTCTATAAAGGCGAGATCTCAAAACATGCCGTCCTGATCGGTTCGCAAAGCGACCGGCGCATCTTCTTTGTTATCCCCTGGATGGGGAATTCTTTGATCGGTACGACCGACACGGACTATGTCGCGAGTCCTGATAAAGTGAGGGCTGAAAAAGAGGATATCGATTATCTGATGCGCGAATCCAAGCGCGTATTTCCGGGCTTAGATTTCAGTCCTTCAAAGATCCTCTCAACATTCGCGGGTCTCCGGCCACTGATCCGTCGAGGAGGTTCTCCGCACAAGGTTTCGCGCAAACATCTTTTTTATAGTTCGAAGTCCGGCGTCATCTTTGTGGTCGGCGGGAAGTACACGACCTACCGGAAAGTGGCGGAGGATTGCATGAACCGTATCCATAGGATCTACGAAAAAGAAAAGTTCACGCTCTACGGTAGCGGGGCTATTACTGAAACCGTCGAGGCTGCTGTCGTGCGCTCGGGCCTTGAAAGGGAAGTCGTGCAGTCGCTGATGGACCTTTACGGTAGCCGCTACAAAGATGTCCTGAAACTTATCGACAAAGATCCCGGACTTAGGGAAAAGATTTCAGACAACCCGCCGGTGATCAAGGCCCAGCTTGTTTATTCCGTCGAGACAGAAATGGCACGGATGGTGGAAGATATCACCGATCGCCGCCTCTCGCTTGTCTTTCGCGGCCCCGTTTCTGCTTCAACCCTTGCTGCAATCTCGGCCACTCTTCCCAAGAAATAACGATAAGGAGAAAATATGGGGTCAAACTGGAAACATGCAGTCACTGTTTATACGAAGACAGCGAAACTGTTTTATGCGGTTTCTGTGTTTTTGCTAATTATTCCTGCGGCATGTTTGCCGGTAACTAGAAATATGTTTAAATGGAATTTTCCAGCATGGAAATGGCTTCAGGATTTTGCGCAGACTCCGCAGGGGGACTTTCTTAAATTTCCGGCAGCATTATGGCTGCTGGGCGTTGCTTTTTTTATATTGGCTGTGACTGTCAATATATTTGATTATTATTATCGAAGATCGAGAAAGGACGATTTTAAAGAAGGCGGCCAGCTGAGAGATGCTCAGAAATAGATTGGTTGATACTCTGCGGACGGTTTAGTTTTTCTTGCACAAAACCTTTTCTGTCATCCAGTCGGTCCTTCCCAAGATGTAAGCCCTAGCACACCTTCCTGATTGAGTTCGTGGGGTTTTGTGGTATTATGCCCGCCTTCTTT
>JBAXGK010000077.1:0-8333 GCA_037139435.1 Candidatus Omnitrophota bacterium
CGAGGGCATGGGTTCTTCTCCTTTGAGCTGTTTCAGCAGCTCGGTTGTTTGTTCTGAAGAGAGAACCCTGCCTCTTTTTTCACCGAGTTTCAACTAATTTTAGCATTCCGCCCACGCACCCTTGGGCGACATTTTAAGATTTCCTCTATAGAAGAACGCACGCACCCTGCTGGGATACAAGTAAACGCTCTCTCGAAGGAGAATGAGAGAAAAAGATGCGTGTTTTGCCTCCAAATTAGCAGGAATCTAGCATAATCTACTCAAATCCCCAGAAAAACAAAAAAGGAGCTACGAAATTATTTCTCGTAACTCCTTTGTTTGCCTATAGAAAAATCGGGGCGAGAGGATTTGAACCTCCGACCGCACGCACCCCAAGCGTGTGCGCTACCAGGCTGCGCTACGCCCCGATGTGTCCTATGTATGAAAAATCAATTGAAACATCGGGGCAGTACTGACTTCCTTTATTTCTCAATAGAGGTCAGTGCGCCCCGACATGCAAACCAGATAAAATAACACCCATTCCTGTTGAATTGGTGCGACGCGTCCTGGAACGCGTAGTCCCAGGCGCGATCGGAGCGAAAGTATACCAAATTTCAGGAGTTCTGTCCTCGTCATAAATTTTACTTCTTAAAGGGTTGACGAGGACAGTCCTGACTTTTATTTCCTTCTCCTCAATGGTAGTCAGGACAGCCCCAATTTCAACAAAGCTGAAATTGACAAGAATTGGGACTGTCTTTTTTTCTCAATCTTCGTTCAGGACTTCGTTTTGAGGAAAGAGGCCAGGCTGAAGGGGTGGTTCTTACGAAGGGCCAGACAAATGCCGAAGAAGGTGTTCCCGACGTCCATGATGAGGACTTGATACGGCTGCAAATGGATGAGACTTCCCTCTCCAAAACAACCGCAATCGGCAGGAAGAGTACCGGTCACGAGACGAGTTGTCCCGATCAGAAGCACAAAACTCCAGGACATGGCGGCGAGCACAAGCGCACTGATCCTCGGTAAATAACCCAAGATCAAAAAAGCGCCAAAGAGGAACTCGATCCAAGGGATCACGCGCGCAAGGAGCGGGATGAGCGCATACGGAATGATCTCATAAGAGGCCATGCCTCCCTGGAAATTCTCGACAGGTTCCATAAGCTTGGTGAACCCGGAATACGCAAAGACCAACCCCAGAAACATGCGGCAGAGGAAGAGGACCTTGTAGCTTTTTTCTGACATTAGGTTCACCCCTTTAGAGGCCCATATGCCTCTGACAATAAAAACGTAAATGATTCTTCGATGCCAACACCCCTGGGACAATTCATTCTATGCTTTTCCAAGCCTCTAACGGGGCAGGTCCTTTTGTTTCGGGATCCCCGCTTGAAAAACGGGTGCGGCAGGCACTTCTTTTTTCACAACGACGGGTTTCGGCGGAAGACCCAGGACCTTACGGATTGCATTCTCGCCTCGCTCTTGCATCTCCTTGGGACCCACGAACCGTTCTTCTCCGAGGAAAAACGTCGGTGTTGCACTAACTTGCCGTTTGTTCCCCTCCTCTTTTTCCGCGTAGATCTCGCGGGCCACCGAAACGTCTTCCATACATTTCCCGAAGCGATTCATATCCGCGCCCAGTTCCTGGGCATAACCTGCCAAGATCTCTATCGGCGCAACATTCGAGTTCGCCCATTCCGATTGTTTGTCATAAACCTTGTCCTGGTAGGGCCAGAACTTTCCTTGGCGGCTCATGCATTCTGCGGCCTGATGCGCATAAATAGACCATTTATGGGATGTCAGAGGATAATGCTTGTAGGTCAACTGGATCTTCCCGGGGTAGTTCTTAAAAAGACCCTGAAGATCCGTCTGGATGGCCCGGCAAGAGGGACATTCGAAATCACTGTATTCGACGATCTTCACGGGAGCCGAAGCCGGCCCTTTAACTTTTAAAGCCGTGGGAAGGCCCGCCCCCCCCACTGCAGATGGCGGAGGTGCGATCGGCGTTAGTTTATTTCTTTTAAGGAAAAAGATCATTCCGGCCAAAAACAGAACGAGCAAAATACCTGCTAGCATCGAGCGAAGATTTATTTTCATATCCCTGGGGCCATCCTTCCGACTCAAAACGTTTTTAAGAACTAAGCTTTTCTTATTCTATGAGAATTCGCCACTCAAAATCAACCCTTCTTAATAGACCCGCCCACACGACGTATCCGTGGATCTTTGAAGAGCCACTAATTTTCACTGAGGTAGTTGGAAAGAAACTTCATAATGTCGACTTGGCTCACGATCCCAACAAGCGTCCCGTCAGCCTTGGCGATAGGGATACAGTCGTATTTTTCTATCGCCATAATATCCACCGCATGTTTTAGCATATCGTCCGGGCCGAGAGTGACCGGCTTTTTCGTCATCACATACCTTAGGACGAACTGATCCATCTCATCTTTGTCATAATAATAGTCCCCGTCCTCGGTCCGATGAGGCGCCAGAATTTTCGCCAGGTCCTTATACGTGAAGATCCCGAGGATCCGGTTCTTGTCATCAACGATCGGGATATGCCGGATCGAATGTTCACTGAATTTCTCTTCGATCACGCTCAGGCGGTCATCGATATGACCCGTAATAACATGAGTCACCATAATGTCTTTCAAGGGAACATCTTTCATGAATTCGCCTCCAATTGGACTTGCATTTTTGGGGTATCTTTCAACATTTTTTCGATGGCTTGCAACATCTCTTGAGCTTTTTTATTCTTCGGATCGAGCTTCAGGACAGTCCCCAAGGCTTCTTTCGCTCCGATGGGATTCTGTCGGCCCAGGCATGCGAGCGCCAAGCCAAAATGGCTTTCGGAATTATTCCAGTCCTTCGCGATCGCTATTTGGAATTCCTTTTCAGCCACATCGAAATGCTGTTTTTGGTTATAAATATATCCAAGATTCTTATGGAATCGGGCCTCCATCTTAGTATCCCTAGCATAGCGAAGCCCCTCCTGAAGCAATGAAACGGCATTATCATAATCCCCTTTCTGGATCAATGCCACCGCCAAAGTCCCATAGACATCCGGGTCGTTTTTTTCCGTCTGCAGCACTTTCACCAGGGCCTGAATGCAATCGTCCCATTGTCCCAACTGATAATGGATCTGCGCAAGGCCTTTGAGACAGCCGGCGCTCAGATCCATCGCGCAGGCCGCGCGAAAATGCTCGATCGCCGGCCCGGGCTGATTGTTTTTAAAATAAAGCTGCCCCAGATAATTGTGGATCTGAATGAGCTCGTTCTTGTTTTTTGTAAGCGGCAGCGCTCTTTTCAAATAACGTTCGCTGTCACTGAAACGCCCTTTGTTGAAATAAGCGATCCCAAGATTAAGCATCGCCTTCACATTACTTGGGTCCTTTGACAGGATATTCTCAAATTCGCGGATCGCATCATCATACTGACCTTTCGCCATGGCAACCGAGGCAAGATTCGCCTTAAGCATCGGATTCTCCCGATCGATCGCAAGCCCCCGGGAATAAGCCTGATAAGCTCCCAGAGGATTATTCTGAGCCATACAAATATCCCCCAGGATCGTCAAGGCCTGCACTTTTTCGAGGTTTTGACTCCGGAACCGGAAACTCTGAACCGCCTGAGTCAGCTCCTTTGTGGCATTTTGATAATCACTCATCTTGTAATAAAGAACCCCAAGATCAAAATGGATCCGTGCATGGTCGGGAAGAATCGAGACCGCCATTTTCCAAGCCCCTAAGGCATCGTCATATTGACCTAAGGTCAAATAGAGAACTCCCAACGTATAATAAAAATCGAACGGCTGATCCCGCGCGGCGAGTTTAAGATAAGAACCCAAAAGGCTCTGAAGCACCATCGGAGGCAGGCTTGTCAGCCCCTTTTTAAAATCCATGGCCCGGGTTTGCAGGATGATCTCATGATTCTCTCGATCAAACCTTGAAGGAAGCTGCCTTTCCACCACCGGATACATGATGCTTGAGGGATCCGCCGTGTGAATCGCCCCAAAAAGATGCGCGAGCTCATGGGTCAAAACGGTCTCTTCCTGGATCTTGTAAAGCTGCTCCGTGGGATAGCGCAAGACAAGATACCCCGAAAAGGGACGCGCCTGTCCAAGCGTATCAAGGTCCCGGGGATCCATCATCTCCTTAAGATTCTTCCCCGGCATCCGACTAAGACCGATCATGACATCCACGTCGCCCAACGGGTAACGCGACATGAGGTCTTCGATTAAAACCAGTGTCGTTTCACGTTCGGAAACAGTCGGCCACTCATACCATTTCACCGGGACAAACTTGATACGGCATTCGGTCTCAAAGATCCTGGAGGCATAGGCGAGGCGCCGCTCAAAATTAGCGCGCCAATTCGGCATCGCCTTGACTTCAGGCGTGACCGCGACCCCGACCCGGATCTGCTTAAAGGTCGCCGCCGGCGCAGGGACCGGCACCGCCAGAAACGACAGACTGAAGACTAGAAAAAAAATCCCGATTTTTTTCATGGCCGGAAGTAGTTGGTAAGCAAGACTTTGAGTGCGATGAAGAAATCGCGGGACTTGATCTTCTTCCCTTCACTTTCCGTTCGCCCGTTATAGCCGATCGGCAGCTCGAGGATCTTTGCTTTCCTTTTCGCAAGCTTGGCGGTCACTTCAGGCTCAAAATCAAAACGCTGCGCGCTGAGTTGGAGCGCAGACATTAAATTTTTGCGAATAAGCTTATAACAGGTTTCCATATCCGTTAAATGGATGCCAAAAAGCAGATTGGTGACCCACGTGAGGAATCGATTCGCGATGTAATTGGGGAAGGCCATTCCGTGCGGAATTCCTTTCCCGAGGAAACGGCTGCCATACACAACATCGGTTTCTTTTCTCAGGATCGGCTCCAGCAGGCGCGGCAATTCGGAAGGATCGTATTCAAAATCCGCATCCTGCACCACCACGATATCGCCCTGAGCATGTTCAAGCCCCCGAAGAATGCTGTAACCCTTGCCACGATTCTGATCATTGCGGAACACTTGGATCCGCTTTGCGACATCTTGTTCGCCTAAGAGCTTGCTGATCTCCTGCGTTCGATCCAGGCTATGGTCATCCACCAGGATGATCTCATATTCTACGGGAAAGCGGACCCCTTGGATCTTTTCCACAAGCCTCCCAAGAGTCTTGGCTTCATTATAAGCTGGAATAATGATCGAAAGTTTATCCATACTTGCGGTAAAATCAGTCCTCAATTCAGAATCACTACAAAACAAGTTTTCCGGGCTTTGCCGTCAAATTTAATTTAGCAGTTTAACCCTAGCTCAAGGGGCTGTAAAATGGTTTCTCAAATGGATCCGCTTTCTGGTTTTCTCTATCGTGATATTGCGGGATGGATCGCCGGCGCTACCTGCGCGAAGACGATCTTCCCCTTTCTTATTGCAACACCCCCCAGGGTCCCCGCTAACAAGGCAACTCTTCACGTCATCCTCCGGAACTCTCACGGATCATGAAAAACTTCCGGTCTTTCCTCTCAGGCATGACGCCCCGCGGGTTTACCTCAAAAAAAGCGTTTTTTTTCTTTAGCTGTCTTGCCGGTGTTTTTATGATCTGGATCAGCAAGGATTTTGGCATCAACTGGGATGAATGGGAGGAAAGCAATTACGGTTTTCTCATTCTCCGTCATTTCTTCACAGGGGCCAAGGATTTGGAATATCTTTCAACGATAAACCTAGGAGAACCGGTCTATATGATCACCGGAGTCCTTTCCGGCCTGCTCAATGGCTCCCTCCACGATTTCATCCAGCACGGGCTGAGCACCCCTGCGCATCTTTTAAATTTTTATTTGATCGCTCATGGAGTTGATGCTTTTTTCGGCTTTCTTGCCATTCTCTTTGCGGGGCTCCTCGCAAAAGAGCTCGGAAACTGGAAAACCGCCCTGCTCACACTTGTTTTTCTTTTCCTGTCTCCCCGATTCTTCGGGAACTCCATGAATAACCATAAAGACATCCCCTTCGCAGCCATGTATGTCTTTTCTTTCTACTTCATGCTGCGCTGGATCAAAGCGCTCCCTTTCCCGCCCAAAAGACTGTCTCTGTGTCTCATCTTTGGGATCTCAGCCGTCATCATGACGAGAGCCGGTGGGCTGATTTTGATCCCTTACTTATTTTTGTTCTCCTTCGGATACGGCTTCGTCCTCCGGAAGAACTCACCCCCCCCCCTCTCATGGCTACGAATCTTCTTGCTTACACTCACCGTCGCTTTCCTGGGATATTGGGGAGGATTGCTTCTCTGGCCCTACGCGCAGATGGCGCCCTTCACGAACCCTTTCAAGGCCCTTCTCGACTTCTCGAATTTTTCCGGTTCGAATGGATTAGTCTTATTTGAGGGACAGCTCGTCTACTCGACCCAGCTCCCCTGGTATTACCTCGCCAAATGGATCCTGATCAGCAGCCCTCTTTTTTTTATTTCTGGATTCTGCATGTTTTTTATTTTCGCGCGTCAGATCTTCAGAAAAGATCGCGCCTTTTTTGCATGCATGGTCAGCTTTGGCGTTCTATTCCCCCTGATCTTTATCGCGGCGAAACGATCGATCGTTTACGACAGCTGGAGACATGTTCTCTTCGTGTACCCCCTTCTGACCATTTTCGTTGCCCTGGCTTGGCAGGAAGCGTGGGCGTGGGCCGACCGGTCCTGGGGCCGGATTCTGTTGGGATTTTTTTTCGCGGTCCAACTCGCGGAGCCGGCCCTCTGGATGGTACGAAACCATCCCAATGAGTACGTTTATTTCAGCCCTCTGGTGGGAGGCCTTAAGGGAGCTTTTACGAAGTATGAATCAGATTACTGGGGGAATTCCCTGCGAAAGGGTGCGGAATGGCTTGCGGACTATCACCTCCAGAATGCTCCCAACCGTCCGCTCAAGGTCCGGTCTGACGGCAGCGTCATGTCCTCTTATCCGTTCCTTCAAGAAAAACTTGTGGGGTTGTATCAACCGTCCACTTATACCCAAGATTTCCGGAAGAGCGGTTCGTTATTCTTTATTCAATACCCACCGCTTTGTGTTTATCGCCTACTCCCATCAACGCCCTGGGATTACGCCCTTGTCCTTCCGAGATCGAAGCCTACTTTAGAGCTTGAAACTCAGTGGCCCCCTGCGGGGACGATCCACGAGGTTAAAGCCGATGGTGTGACGCTTTGCGCCGTCGTTAAAAACCCTCTAAAGAAATAATCCTACGCTTTTCTCAGATCAGAGCACATCGAATCCGGATTTCCGTGCATCGAGGGAAATGGACGCTCCCTATTTATGAGGGTTTAAATGCCACGCTAATGTTTGCGTGATAGCTTCCTTGAGCGAATAACGAGGACGTAGACCCAATTCAGAGGCCGCACGTTCCACCGAGGGGACATAACGAGACGGCAGAGCCCCGGTGACAGGGGCCCCAAGAATTTTTATAGGATGGGTCGTCCCGGCACACGTGCGCACCAGATGCGCCAAATCGCTAATTGAAATAGCTTCGGCAGAACCCACATGGTAAGGGCGAGCATGAAGACCGCTCGACAAGATCGTTAGCAACCACTCAACAAGATCCGCCGTATATAAATACGACCGCAACGGTGTCCCGTCCCCCTTGACCGTAATAGGACGATTTTCAAGACAATCACGGATGAAATTCCCTATGGCAAAGTGGGCCTCCAGGTTCAGGTAAGGCCCTACAAACGCAAAACAACGCGGCAACAAAACAGTAAAGCCGTGCCGGCCGCCCGCTTCCACACACATTTCCTCTGCCCGCAGCTTTCCCTTTCCATAGACGGTCACCGGAGCTCCCGTGTAAGTCTCGGGCAAATACTCTATGGCCGGCGGCTGTAGGCCATAAACGGCGCCTGAGCTTATGATCATAAACCGCGATACTTCTGCCTTCACCGAGAAATCCAGCATGCGCCTCGTGCCTTCAACGATGACGGAATACATTGCATCGGGATCGTCGCGTTCCAATGTTGAACTGGACTCCGTTGCGCCATGAAGGATGTAATCAAAATGTCCTTCCGGAAAGGGAAAATCGCGGACATCGCCGACTAGGAAAGACAGTTTGGGGATGTCGCCAAACTCAGGATAATTCAGCCGGAACTTTTCAGGATGGCGGGACAATACCATGACCTCGACAGGGGGTTTCTCACGATCACCGTTCATGGCCGCAATCGCTGTTAAAAGATTCTTGCCGAAAAAACCGGTCCCCCCCGTCAGAAAAATCCGTTTCCCCCGTAAATTTGAAAACGAGTCGGCATGAGGCAAAAACTCTTTCCCGAGAGACTTATTCACAGAATTTGCTCGCAGGGGTAGGTTCAAAGGAATAACACTTGTGCCCGATATAATTACAGATCATGAAAAGAATAAGGG
>JBAXGK010000078.1:0-8296 GCA_037139435.1 Candidatus Omnitrophota bacterium
GCGATGCGCGCCGCCTTCAAGGCCGTGATGGGGGGCAAGCAGGTGGCGTTTCTCGTGCCCACGACAATCCTGGCTGAACAGCATTACATCTTACTAAAAGAACGCGCAAAGAATTTTCCGGTCACAGTCGAACTTCTCTCCAGGTTCCAATCTCCGAAAGAACAAAAGCTGATCGCCAAGTCTCTCCAGGAAGGCGCGACCGACGTCGTGATCGGAACCCACCGTCTACTTTCCAAGGATATTCGCTTTAAAGACTTGGGGCTTGTCATTATCGATGAGGAGCAGCGCTTCGGCGTGCGGCATAAAGAAAAACTCAAGCAGATGCGCACGCAAGTGGACGTGCTGACGCTTACGGCGACGCCTATCCCGAGGACGCTTCACATGGCGCTTCTCGGTGTGCGCGATATGTCTGTCATCGATACACCGCCCAAGAACCGGATGCCGGTCGAGACCTTTGTTATGGAATATCATGAGAATATTATCAAGCAGGCGGTCGAGCGGGAGCTTGCGCGCAAAGGCCAAATTTATTTCGTGCATAACCGCGTGCAGTCGATCGAACGGGTTCATGAGAGGATGACAAAACTTTTGCCGGAAGTTCGGTTCGGGGTTATGCACGGGCAGATGCCGGTCGAGAGCCTTGAGATCGCGATGAAAGCATTCCTGAAAGGGGAGATCGATTGTCTGATCTCCACCTGCATTGTGGAATCCGGGATCGACATTCCAAACGTGAATACCCTTATCGTGGATCGGGCGGATTGTTTCGGTCTCGCAGACCTTTATCAGCTGCGCGGGCGCGTGGGGCGGTTCAAGGAAAAGCGCCAGGCGTACGCGTATTTTCTGATCCCGAAGAATTGGGTGATGACACAGGACGCAGAAAAGCGTCTTCATGCTATCGAGAAATTCACCCAGTTGGGTTCGGGTTTTAAGATCGCGATGGAGGATCTCGAGATTCGTGGCGCCGGGAACCTGCTCGGGCACGAGCAAAGCGGTTTCATCCAGGCCGTCGGATTCGATCTCTATTGCCGGATGCTCAAGAAAGCGGTGGAGGAGCAAACAAAGGCCGCAGACCACAGGCCACAGACGGCAGACTAAAGCATGCGCTTTTTTGGTGTCTGAAGTCTGTAGTCTGAAGTCTGAAATGTTGTATAATGCCCCCACTATGAAACGTTATTTATTGCTACCCATCATGTTCCTTTTTTTCGCCATTCCGTCCGTCCATGCGGCGCAGGAAGAACTGCTCGATCGCGTGGTGGCGGTGGTCAATGATGAGGTTATTACTCAGGCTGAACTGGACACCTTTCTCCGGCCGGTCTATGAGCAGTATAGCAAGGAATACAGCGGCCAAGAGCTCGTGAAGGCGATCAACGACGTCCGGCAAAAGATCCTGAGCCAGATGATCGAGGACAAACTTGTGTACCAGGAAGCGGTTCTGATGGGGATCGAGGTCAAGGACGAAGATGTGGAAAAGGAATTCCAAGCGTTCAAGGCTAAGATGGACAAGCCGGAGGACTTGGACGCGCTACTCGAGCGCGAAGGCCTTACGATGAAAGCTCTGCGCGAGCGGCTCAAAAAACAAACGATGGTTCGTCAGCTTCAGGATCGTGAGATTCGCTCCAAGGTGATCGTGTCGCCCAGCGAAGTAGAGGTGTTCTACAATAAAAATCCCGACCAATTCAAGACCAAGGAGCGCGTTCGGGTCAAGTCGCTTACGATCAAGAAAAATGAAGAAGCGCGCGAGAAGGGTTTGACGGACGAAAAAGCAAAACAACGGATCGAGCTTTTGGCGCAAAAGATCCGGATCTACCGGAATTTTGACCAGATCGTGAAAGATTTTTCCGAGGATAGCCATGCCAAGCAGGATGGTCTTGGGGAGTGGATCGAGCGTGGCGCTATGATCGAATCCGTGGATGATGTGATCTTTAAAGCGTCCATCGGGGAGATTTCGGGGGTCGTTGAGACGCCTATTGGGTATCACATCTTCCGCGTTGAAGCCAGAGAGCCCGAAAAGATCCGGTATTTCGAAGAAGTGAAAGATCAGATAGGGGGCTATCTCTTCCAGGAGAAAAGCAATGTTCGGTTTCGTGACTGGATGGAAGAGGTTAAGAAGGCAGCTTATATCTCCATTAAGTAAGGACGCTTTCGAGCGTTCTCGAGTACGGCGTAAGGCGTACGGCGCGACGCGAAATATTTTTCGCCGTACACCGTACGCCTTACTTTTTTATACAACGGTACCGTTCCCGCGGAGATGTTAGATAATGAAAAGACGTGCGCAAAATCCATGCGTTATTGCCCTCACTATGGGCGATCCGGGCGGTATCGGCCCCGAGATCCTCGTGAAGGCACTCCAAAAAGAAAAACCCTCCAAACGGTCAGCTTATCTTTTGATAGGGTCGCGGGTCGCGTTTAAAACGCTGTGTCAAAAAACAGGTCTCTGGCTTCCGTTTAAAACCGTTCACGACGTTCTTCCGGGATCCCTTCGGCCCGGGAATACTTACTTTCTTGATGTTTCAGCCGGTCTTCCTGGTGGTGGGGCATTCAAAATAGGGAAAGTGTGCCGTGAGAACGGGAGGCTGGCACTCTTGGCAATTGATGAAGCTGCCTCCTTGGCAAAACGAGGAATCGTGGATGCTATCGTGACCGCGCCCGTGAATAAGACCGCGATCCGTCTTGTGGATAAAAAATTTATTGGGCACACGGAGTTCCTCGCCGGGAAAGCTAAAATCCGGCGTTTTGCCATGATGTTCGTAAGCCCGCGATTGAATGTTACGCTTGCGACGATCCATGTGCCTCTTATAAAAGTAAGCCGTTTGCTTACTGCGAAATCCATCCTCGAGAAGATCCGGCTAACCGAGGAAATGCTCAAGCGTGGTCTGGGGATTAAAAGGCCGAGGATTGCGGTTTGCGCTTTGAATCCGCACGGTAAAGAATCCGGGAGTGAGGAGGCCCGTGTTATCGAGCCGGCTGTTCGGGCGGCCTGCCGCAAAGGGATTGACGCCACGGGGCCGTTTTCCGCCGACCTTCTTTTTCACGCGGCTTATCATGGCCGATACGATGCGGTGATCGGTATGTACCATGATCAGGCGCTCGCACCCTTCAAGCTTGTCGCGTTCCACGATGGAGTGAACGTAACACTCGGGCTTCCCTATATCCGCACCTCGCCGGATCACGGCACGGCTTTTGATATTGCCTATCAAGGCAAGGCAGATCCCTCGTCCATGATCGCGGCGCTCAGGCTCGCCAAGAAAGCTGTTCTCGAGAAATGCTCACGCAGATAGAACTGCTGAAAAAGTACGGCCTCCGTATTCGCGGGCATCTGGGCCAGCACCTCTTGATGGATCCGAACACGATCCGCAAGATCGTTGATGCCTTAGACCTTCAGCCCGGCGACCGTGTTTTTGAAATAGGGCCTGGGCTCGGGGCGGTGACTCAGGAGGTTTTGAGGCGAGGGTTTCCGTTGCTTGCGGTCGAGACCGACCCGAAGTTTGTCGAAATCCTGACCCAAGAACTTTTACCGGAGCATCCCCATCATTTCAAGTTGGTCCACGCGGATGTGTTGAAATGTGATCTGACAAAGCTGATCAATGAAAAAGGAACGCCGCTTTCGGCGGCGGAGCCAGCCCCCCTTCGAAAGGGGAGCCAGCCCCCAGCCAAGGTGAAGGTGATCGGGAATCTTCCTTACTACATCAGCACACCCATTCTTTTTCACTTGATCGAACACGCGGAAGTTTTTTCAATCGCGGTGATGATGCTTCAAAAAGAAGTAGCCGCACGTCTCACCGCGCAAGCGGGGGATGACGACTATGGACGGCTGAGTGTCACAAGCCGTTTCTACGGAGAGACGGAGTTCCTATTTGATGTTTCCCCGAAGTGTTTTCTCCCGCCGCCGGAGGTAACCTCGCGGGTCGTACGGTATGCCTTTCGAGCCCACCCGCCATCAGCCCATGAGAAGTTTCTTCTTGAGATCGTTCGGGTCGCATTTAGCCAGCGGCGCAAAACCCTTTTATCGTTACTGGTTCACCATTTCAAATCGAAACATGGGCGTGAAGATCTCGAGCGCATTTTCGAAAAGATAGGCTTTTCCTCCAAGGTTCGCGGTGAAACCCTTTCCCTCGAGCAATTCATCGGCCTTTCAGCGGCTTTGGAAGCCAAAAAACCGACCACAGACTGCAGACCACAGACCGCAGACTGAATTTTTTTCAGGTTTTCTGCTCCTGTCTGAAGTCTCTAGTCTCAAGTCTGAATTGTTGTATAATACGCCCTCTTATGAAGCCCGTTAGATATAGGAAGCGCTTTTAAAGCGCTTCCGGGAAGTAGTGAAATACTTATCATGGATATGCCATCTTTTGATGCTCCGGAAAGAATTCAAATATGAAGCCACAAATCTCTAACGGACTGAAAACAACCCTTACTCTTAAAGATATCTATACTCCCGTTCATGTCGGCCTCAACGGGGTTCCATCGCTAATCCGGGAGACGCTCGACACCCCTATCCTCAAGATGCGAGAGATGGTCGAGCATTTTTTTTCAAATAACGGAAAGCTCCTGCGGCCGGCTCTGGTCCTCTTAGGCGCCGGTCTTTCAAAGACTCTTCAACCCGGACAGGGGATCCCCTCGGAGCGCAATGAAACGGCGGAGCTTTATCTCGCCGTAGCCACCGAGATCTTTCACGCCGCGACGCTCATTCATGACGACATCATCGATTCGGCACCCTTAAGACGAGGCGTTTCAGCCCTTCACATCAAATCAGGGCCTCAGGCCGCGGTGCTTGCGGGAGATTTTTTTCATGATCGTGCCATTGTGACGATCTTTCGTTATGGCAATGACCAGAGCATTCCCCTTTTCTTGAAGACGGCCGGCGAGATATGTGAGGGGGAGATTCAAGAGATCAGTGAAAAGAAGAACATCAACATGACGGAAGAAACTCATCTTGAGATCATCGGCAAAAAAACAGCATCGCTTCTCGCATGCGCGCTCCAGACCGGTGCGTTCATTTGGGGGATGGACCCTGAAAAATGCGAAGCGCTCGGATGGTTTGGGAAGTTTTTTGGAATGGCGTTTCAGATCACAGATGACACCTTGGATTTTTTAGGTGAAGAGAGCAAATTCGGCAAGACTCTGGGCTCCGACTTGGAAGAAGGAGTCTATACGCTTCCTGTGATCCATTGCCTTGCGTCGGGAGAGCGGGACAAAGTCGTTCGCATTCTTTATTCCCGCAGCCAGAGCCGACGTTTTTCCATGCTTCGCGAGACCCTCGAAAAAAGCGGGGCTTTGGACTATGCTCTTTCCAGAGCGAAAGAGTTCGTTGCCTTAGCGAAGCTCGAACTTGAGGCTTTTCCGCCATCCGTTTTTAGGACAAGCCTCGAACAACTTGCTGATTATGTGCTTGAACGGAATCGTTGACCGGCCATGTTGACCCTTGTCCCAACCCCGATCGGTAATCTTTCCGATATTACGCTTCGGGCGCTCGAGACATTGAAGCAAGCGGATATCATCGTTTGTGAGGATACGCGCCAGACGCTGAAGCTTCTCCAGCATTACGCGATCACGAAACCGCTTCTCAGTTATCACGACCACAGCTCTGCGCAAAAAACGGCCGGGCTTGTGGCGCTTCTTAAAGAGGGAAAGCATCTGGCGCTTGTCTCCGACGGCGGAATGCCGCTTGTCTCTGACCCGGGGTTCCAAATTGTGCATGCGGTGCTCGCGGAGGGGCTGTCCCTGGAAGTGTTGCCGGGGCCTTCGGCGGTTACGGTTGCGCTTGTTTTAAGTGGCCTTCCGACAGACAGTTTCAGCTTTCTTGGTTTTCTTTCAAATAAAGGGCAGCGACGTAAGCATGAGCTCCAGACGCTTGCGGAGCGGGAGGAAACGCTCATTTTTTTTGAATCGCCCTTCCGGGTCGTGAAGGCGCTTCAGGACATGCTGGATGTTTTTGGAGATCGCGAGGCGGCCGTCGCTCGCGAGATCTCAAAAAAGTTCGAAGAGGTTTTGCGCGGCAACCTGTCGGAGCTTCTTTTGGATATGACACAAAAACCGCGAAAAGGAGAAATGGTGGTTTTGGTGGCAGGCAAGAATCGGAAAAGTGTTTTACCCAAAAAAGGAGATAGCTCAACGCTCAACGGTCAACGCGCAACGTAAAAGTCATCACACTACGTCATGCGTTGCACTTGCGCGTTGTGCGAAGAACATATATGAAGCGGATAGCATTTCTAGTCTCAGGCTCCGGAACGAATGCTGACAATCTGATCAGACGGATCAAAGCGGGGGAGATTCGAGCCGAAGCCACGATCGTCATTTCGAACAAGCCAGGCGTGAAAGCGCTCGATCGCGCGAAGGAACTTGGCGTTCCGGCGGTGGTTATTTCCCATAGAGATTTCGCGACCCGGGAGCTTTTTGACGAAGCTCTTGCCGAATGCATTGATTCCAACAGGATTGACTATATCGTGCTGGCCGGATTCATGCGTGTTCTGACCGAAAGCTTCGTAAAAAAATATTACGGTCGGCTTATCAATATCCATCCCGCGCTTCTGCCGGCATTTCCGGGCGCTCACGCGATCAAAGAGGCTTGGGACGCGAAGGTGAAAGAGACCGGTGTGACCGTCCACTTTGTCGATAGCGGCGTGGACACCGGTCCCGTCATTCTTCAGAAAAAAGTCTGCGTGCTGCCCGCCGACACGCTGGAAACCCTGGAGGCTCGTATTCACAGCCTCGAATATGAGCTCTACCCTCAAGCCTTGAACCTCGTATTGTCTGGAAAAGGAATGACATAAACAAGTTGTCGCGTCAGTTTTTTTGGGTTGGCGCAAGACGAGTGAAATTTCCAGAAACAGAGGGGCTGCGCTCATTTTTGCATTTTAAAGGGGAATGAAAAATCTATGAATGTTTACCCGGTGTCCGAAAAGAAACAGCAGGGGCTGGCAAGGCAAATGGAGCGACTCGGGATTCGAGAGCAGGATCTTGAGGAATCGTTCGTGCGCTCCGGGGGGCCGGGGGGCCAGAACGTCAACAAAGTATCCACGTGCGTTGTCCTGAAACACGGGCCCACAGGCCTTGTCATCAAATGCCAGCAAGAACGCACACAGGCCATGAACCGGTACTGGGCTCGGCGGGTGTTGGCGGAGAAGGTGGAAACGCTGATCCTGGGTCGGGAGAGCGAGGACGCCAGGCGGATCTCTAAGATCCGGCGGCAGAAACGCAAACGTTCTAAGCGTGCTAAAGACAAAATGCTCGATGCCAAGCAAAGGCATGGCGCGCTTAAAAAACTTCGCAGTCAGCCTGCGGAAGCGTAGAGACCGGAACGCGTTCCTGTTTTTTTATGCGACGGATAGAAGAAACTCATGAAATAAGTAATTTCTACGATGGCAAGACGGGCAAAGTGGAAAGGCTCAAAGAACAATAAAGGAGACTAGCGTGGAAGAGAGCGAGGAAGCAAAAAACATACCAGATGAAACAAAAGAAGCGCGGTTCAAGCGTCTGGCGGAGCAAAGGGTCGCGGCGACGCTGGATAAGATCCGTCTGATCGGGAATCTGGCGACCTCGCAGTACTCTTACAGCGCTGATCAGGTAGCGAAGATCTTTGCGGCGCTCAAAGGCGCGGTTGCAGATGTCGAAGACAAATTTCATCGGACGCTCGAGAGGAAAAAAGACACATTCCATTTGTAGAGGCGTCTGGCCTTGTAGCGGCGAGGGTCCCCATTTTTCAATTTCATCTGTGATGAAATTGGGGCCACCCTTGTCCCGACCCCGTGAAGACTTAAAGGTGGTTGGGACTATGCTGATTACCATTGATTATAACAAAATCAGTGTGTCGTTATTCGAGAACCAAAGGCAAGGATGGACACCCTCCGAAAATTTGCTATAATCACGACCTGATTTATTGGATTTTTCCCTGTTAGCTCTCTTGAACAACCACAAAGGAGTTTCAAAATGACACGAGCCATTATCGATCAAATTAAAGCGCGTGAGATCCTGGATTCCCGCGGGAATCCGACTGTTGAAGTGGATGTAAAACTCCGGGACGGGATTGTCGGCCGTGCGGCAGTGCCGAGTGGCGCATCGACCGGTGAACATGAAGCCGTGGAGCTTCGGGATGGGGATAAAGCTCGTTACCTCGGGAAAGGCGTCCTCAAGGCTGTAGATAATGTGAATGGGGAGATCCAAAAAGCTCTCAGGGGGAAAGATGCAGCCCAACAGGAAGATATCGATCGGTTTATGATCGTCCTGGACGGGACCCCGAACAAATCCCGTCTCGGCGCGAATGCCATTCTGGGCGTTTCGCTTGCCTGCGCCCGCGCGGTCTCAA
>JBAXGK010000079.1:0-8236 GCA_037139435.1 Candidatus Omnitrophota bacterium
CTGATGTTCCGGTCCACCACAAATGTGACGGCATTGGGCATAAGCCGAGATGTCAACTTTTGGGCCGCCTGGCCCAACTTCAATAGATCGCAGCAATAGAGTTGCACGCCTTCTTCGAGCGTGAGTCGTCCGCCGCTCAGGCGTTTTTCAAGAATCTTTCCGTGGATATCCATTTATTAAAAAAATTGCAGCGGTTTAGGCGCTGGCGCGAGGCCTTCTTCATGGGCCAATTCGAAGAACCGTAGCACGCCTTCTTGCATATCCCGATCGAAGGTGTATTGAAGATTCACAAGATACCCAAGCAATTGACAGAATTTCTTGTCCGAGGGTGCGATGCCCAGAGCCTTTTTCAAAAGACCTTCCGGATCCGCTAAGTTCTTCAGAAGATTCTCTTTCAGAACCTTGTGAAAATCCCGAACAACCTCCGGATGTTGGGCCGCGAAGGACTTCCGGACAACCCAAAGGGCAAAGACAAACGGCTTTCCGGTCCAGGACTGCCACAATTCCCCGAGGTCGTATTTATAGATCAGTTCCTTGGGCTGACAAAAAAGAGCCTGGTCCCCGATCACGAGCGCGGCGGAATATTTCGAGAGCATCGCCTCGGGATCCTGATCGACCAGCTCGAATGTGTTTCGATGCTTATATTTTTTAGAGAGAAGAATGCGCACAAGACCGGCCGAGCTGAGGCTTTCTCGGGAAAGCGCGATCACGGCGTGGTCGAGGTTCTCGATCTTCTTTTTGGAGAGAAGAAGCACGCTTCGAGCGAAAAGCCGCGTCCCGATCGCGAGGTCCGACAGGAGAAGATAATCGTCCTGATGCTGGAGATATTCCAGGGAGGACACCGGCGCCGCATCGATCTCCCCTTTTTCCATAGCTTGGTTGATCTCAGCCGGATACGACTCAAAAAAACTCATCTCCGACTCCAACCCCTTGGAACGGAGCCTTTCCACAAGACCGAAATGGAACGGAAGGCAATTCAGGTACCGAATCTTCCCAATCCTGAGCTTTACCTGATTTTGAATGTCCACGAGCTCCTTTGAATTATTCTTCTTTCGAGCGCGAACTAAGTTTTCCCCACCCACCTGGGATAAAGCATGTGTGAAATGCCCATCTGGTCCAGGATCTTTCCAACCACAAAATCCACAAGGTCCTGAATACTCTTCTGACCTGCGTAAAATGCGGGCATCGGTGGAACGATCCGAACGCCAAGCCGGGAAAGCTTCAACATGTTTTCCAGATGAATGGCTGAAAGCGGTGTTTCGCGGGGCACGAGAATGAGTTTGCGTCCTTCTTTGATCGTGCAATCCGCGGCGCGATGAATGAGATTCTGGCTAAGGCCTGACGCGATCGCGCCTAGCGTCCCCATGCTGCAAGGTATCACGACCATGCCTTCCACGGGGTAAGAGCCGCTTGCGATCGAGGCTGTGAAGTCGTGGAAATCGTGGATGCGAATCGTCCCTTTTTTGTCATCCCCGAATGCTTTAATCGGAGATCCAGGGCATGGATTCCCGCTAAGAACATGCGGGAATGACATTGGAGAATAGTCTATTCCCATTTCCTCTTTCATCACGATCTTCGCCGTATCCGAGATCACGAGCTCTACCGGGATTTTCTGCTCCGCCAGCACCTCAAGCAATCGCACGCCATAGATCGCTCCGCTCGCTCCTGTCATCGCCACAATGTAAGGCTTCAAAATAGAACTCCTTTTATAAAACAACGTCTAGAACTACCGCCAAAAAGAGAGTGAGACTGACCACCGCATTCATCACGAAGAAAGCCTCGTTCATCTTGGCGATGCCAAACGAGCGGATCAACTGATGCTCGCGAAAAAGAAAATACACCACCAGGCCCAACCCGAGCCAATAGATCAGCCCTGCTCCGTTCAAAAGACCTGCCACGGCCCAGCAAAGGACCGTCAACACGTGAAGCCACCGGGTGATCCCAAGCGTCGTTGCTTCGCCAAACTTGGCGGGCACGGAATAGAGCCCGCGCTTGCGGTCAAAATCCATATCCTGAAGCGCATAGATCATATCAAAACCGGCAACCCACATCATCACACCCGCAGTCAAAAACGCCGGGGCCCAGCCAAACGCCTGCCGGCTCGCGATCCAGGCGCCATAGGGCGCGATGCCGAGGACCAAACCCAACATAAAATGCGATGTCCAAGTGAAACGCTTGGTCAGAGGATAAACCCACGCCAGCACCACGGGAACCGGTGAAAGCCAAAAACACAGCGACCCCAGAGTAAAAGCGCTCCATTCAAAAACAAGGAACGAGGCTAGTACCGCCAGCCAAACAAAACCCGTCCGTATTTTTTTTTGAGGTAACGCCCTTCCCAGAGTCCTCGGATTTTCGGCATCGATCGTCCGGTCAAGCAACCGGTTGAGCCCCATCGCCATCGTACGGAAACTCACCATCGCGACTGTGATCCAGAGAAAAAGAAAAAGACTCGGAACTTTTTTTTCCGCGAAAAAGAGTCCAAGACACGCAAAGGGAAGAGCAAAGATCGAATGCTCGAACTTGATCATCTCAAGGAACAGCCCGAACTTAGCGAAGATATTTTTCATCCAGCCCATACTCGCGCCAGCGCGTTTCAACCCGACGTTTAATTTCATCTGTCATGACAATGTCTTCCGGCCAGGGACGTTCCATCCCCTCCGCTTCGCTTTTGCGGGTCGCATCGATCCCGATCTTCGACCCTCCGAAATCCTTGGCGGCGGCATGATCGAGTTCATCGAGCGGCCCTTCTCCAAACACGATATCGCGCTTCGGGTCCATGTTGTTCAGGACACGCCACGAAACTTCTTTGAGGTCCTGAATATTCACATCGTGATCGAGAACGACGATCATTTTAGAGAACATCATCTGCCCAAGACCCCAGATCCCATGGATGATCTTCTTTCCCTGTTCCGGATAACTTTTTTTGATCGAAACGATGAGGCAATTATGGAATGCGCCTTCCCATGGAAGATGGATGTCCGTGATCTCAGAGAATTGTTTTTGGATCATCGGAAGAAAGATCCGCTCGATAGCCTTCCCCATATAACAATCTTCCATCGGCGCACGGCCGACGACGGTGGTGACATAGACGGGATTTTTACGGTGCGTTATGCAGGTGACATGGAACACGGGAAAATCTTTTGCGCGGGAGTAGAAACCCGTATGATCCCCGAACGGCCCTTCAAGACGGCTCTCGCCTTCTTCCACATAGCCTTCCAGCACGATCTCAGCTTCGGCCGGCACTTCGAGATCGATCGTCTTACATTTCACAAGTTCCACGGACTTTTTCCGAAGGAATCCCGCGAGCATCATTTCATCCATACCGCTCGGAAGCGGACATGCGGCCGCAAACATGGTCGCAGGGTCCGCACCAATCACGCACGCGACGGGCAAACGGCCCTTACTACCCTTACCGAGCTTCCGGAAATGTTCGGCGCCATCCTTATGGATCTGCCAATGCATGCCGGTCGTCCGGTCATCATAGACATGCATCCGGTAAAGCCCGGTATTGCGCTGATTCGTTTCCGGATCCTTGGTGATCACCAGCGGGAACGTGATGAATTTTCCGCCGTCCTTAGGCCAGCACTGGACCACAGGAAGCAGATCCAACATCTTGCCCTGGCATCTATTTTCTTCTGATAGAAGGTTGCCAGGACTAGCCCAATTAACCTTTGAATTTTCTGATGGAGAATTGGGCTTGCCTTCGCCCACAAGAATAACCTTCTCCTGGCAAGGCGCATGCTTGACAAATTTCGGAAGTATCGCATTCAGCTCCGAAAGCTTGGGGATCATCGCGAGTTTTTCGAGCAGGCCTCGCGGCGGTTTGAGATCTAAAAAGGAATGAATGCGCTCCGCGATCTCGGAAATCGTTTTCACGCCAAGCGCCATACTCATGCGTTTGGGCGAACCGAAAAGATTGATCACAAGCGGCATCGAGGAACCACGCACATTCGTAAAAAGCAGCGCGGGGCCTTCTTTTTTCACAACGCGATCATAGATCTCCGTCACCTCCAGCACCGGATCGACCGGAGCCTTCACTTCCACAAGCTCGCCTTCTTCACGAAGGGCCTTCAGAAATTCCCCGAGATTTTTAAAGCCCATAGACCATCTCCTTTTTTCCTAGAAGACAAAGACATTTATCGAAAGGAGCCCGGACCAAGGCCGCAAGCCCCCAAAGCGCGATTGCCTGGCTTAGCTTCTTAATGTGGACCATTTCATTCGGTTGGAAATGACCCGATTGTTTGAGGAGTTTGGATGTTTTCTCCTCAACCTCCATTTCAAACGGCAGGTCAAAGATCACGAGGGCCATGACTACGGTAAAGCACCCAAGCCCAAGATTGACCAGAAACCGGAGGGCCGGAGAAAGATTCCCGAGAACCAGGAGGATCCAGCCGGCCAACACGGTGAAACGAATGACAAAGGCCATGCGTTTTTTGAGGCGTATCCAAAAAGTCATGTTGGAGAGTTGGCTTTTAAGGAATGCCTGGCGTGCCGCCTGAAGGACGGAAAGGAAATCGCGACCTTCATAGAGATTACGTCCCAGGAAAAGACCTTCCGTGGATGGATATTCCTCCGAGGGCTCCATGGGGGTCACGGGAACCTGGACAAGGCCCGCCTGATCCAGAACGAAACGCGCGATCTCGCACCCGGTCACGCCCGTCCTATAGGAAGGCGCTTTATATTTCCAAAGCACCCACTGACCGTAAAGGAGAAAAACCAGAGAGACGACGACCGTCCCGATGAAGAAAAGCCAATGGACAGGATTCACCCCGTTAGATCTCCTGTTTGCGTGCGTATTTCAATTCGGAAGAAAACTTCCTTACCCCGTTTTCCCTGAAAGTGCGTTATTTTAGTTCAGAGGTCTAACGGGGTTCACGGCTTTTGATTATAAGCCAATTAGGGGTGTGTTTCAAGAAAGCGCAGAAGGCCCTGCATATCCTCAGGGAGCTCGCTGGTCAGCTGGATCCACTTCTTTGTACGGGGTTGCTCAAACCCGAGCGTCAAAGCATGGAGGGCTTGCCGCTTGATCGGCGGGAACTGGACCCCGTAAAGGGCATCCCCCAACACCGGATATCCCATATGAGCGAAATGCACGCGGATCTGGTGGGTACGGCCGGTTTGCGGCCGGATCTCCACGAACGTCGCGTTCGGAAATCGCTTCAGCACGCGGAAGAAGGTAACAGCATCTTTTCCTCCCGAAGGACGGATCACCACTTTTTTACGATTAAGAAAAGCACGACCTACCGGCTCTTCACATACCCCTTCGTCATGTTGAACGACTCCGCGAACTATGGCGTTGTAAACGCGATCGATCGTATGTTCCTTGAACTGAAGCGCAAGCTTGGCATGCGCGTAGTCGTTCTTGGCAACCACCAAAAGCCCGGAAGTGTCCTTGTCGAGACGATGCACGATCCCCGGCCGGACCTTGTCCTCGGCATTCCCGAGACTTTGGACATGGAAAAGAAGCGCATTCACAAGCGTATGGTTGGGATTTCCATGCGCCGGGTGAACGACCATGCCCGCTTTCTTATTCACGACCAAGCAATCGTCATCTTCATAAACGATATCGAGCGGGATCGCCTCGGCGGGAAGATCCTCCTCCGGCATATCGAGTTTTTCGACACGAATCCGCTCGCCTGCTTTGACCGAATAATGAGGTGTCACATCTTTTCCATTTACGAGAACGGCACCGTTTTTGATCATTTTTTGAAGATGCGACCGGGAGTGCTGATGGGACATTTTTTGAGCGAGGAACACATCGAGGCGCTGCTCGGCCTCCATGGCCTCCACGATAAACTCCGTAAAACGGTTCTTAGGCATGTTATCTAGGTTTTCGGCGTCGGGATTGAAAAAGAACGAAGGCCGTAACGACAATCACGACGCTTAGCCACTGGTTCGACGTGAGCCCCATCCATTGCCAACTCGGCTCTCGCAAAAACTCGATCGTGTAACGGCCCATTCCGTACAAAAGAAGATAAAGAAGACTGATCTCGCCTTCGAACCGGATCCGTTTCCTGCGCTGGATGAGGAATGCAAAAAGGACGAGGTCATAAAACGCCTCATAAAGTTGGGTCGGATGTACGGCATAGGGAAGTTCCGGAAACCGCACAGCCCAGGGGAAGTCACAGGCTTTTCCAAAACAGCATCCGTTCAGAAAACATCCAATGCGGCCAAAGGCGTGGGTCAATGCCCCGTAGGGCACGAGAAAATCCAGGATCTTCCAGAAGGGCCACTTTTTCTTCCGAGCTTTCAGCGCAAGCCCCAGAAAAGCGGCGATCGCACCCCCGTAGAAGATCAGACCGCCTTCCCAGACGGCGAAGATCTTAAGCGGATCGGCCCTATAATAGGAAAAGTTCTGGATCACATAAAAAAGACGGGCTCCGAGAAATCCCCACACCAGGACCGCAAAAGCCATATCGAGCACGTCGTCAGGGCCAGGAAACCCTTCTTTCAAGGCGCGGCGTTTCATCAGAAAAATGGAAAGCAACACGCCGATGGCAATGCAGAGACCGTACGAGTAGAGGTGGATCGCGCCGAAAGAAAAAAGGATCGGTTTCATGCTTTTTCTTTGGCGGTGAGCACGCGAATAAAATAAAGGCAAACACCGATTGTGATCGCGCTATCCGCAATGTTGAAGACCGGCCAGATCCGGAAATCAATGAAATCGACCACCGCTCCGAAACGCAAACGATCGATCCAATTCCCGATCGCACCGCCCAAGATCAAGCTAAGCGCCCAACGATCCGCCGTCGAGGTCCCATGAGCCGCCGTCCCGTGCGAACGGTTCGCGATCAAGAAGAGGAATACAAGGCTAATGGTAATCACTGTAAAAAGCACCGGCGCATAGCCGCTGAAGAGCCCGAACGCAACGCCGGGATTCCTGACGAGCGTCAGATCCAGGACTTGCGGAATAAGAGGAATAGATGTTTGAGGAGAAAGATACTGTAGGGCGAGAAATTTAGTAAGCTGGTCAATGAGAACTACGGAACCGACAAGGCCGTAGAAGAAGATTACTGATGACGTTGGTTCTTCTCCTCTTCTTCCTGGGCCTTCATAGAAAGACGAGTGTAAGGCATCGCCAATAGACGCTTCTTAGGGATCGGTGTTCCATAGATCTCGCAAACACCGTAGGTCCCCTCTTCGATCCTCTTGAGGGCAACATCAATGTCGTTGAGGAGTTGCTGCTCGTTGGTCGCCAAGCCAATATTGAGTTCCCGATCATAATTATCAGTCGCCATATCCGCCACATCCGAGAGTTCCCCTGAATTACTGGGCTGATTCCCGCTCAGCGTATCCCCCTCGATCTGCTGGAGATCTCCGGCGATCTTGGTGCGCAACTGAAAAAGCATCTTCTTAAAAACATCCAGTTCTTTCTTGGGCAGCCGCTTAATTTTCAACACTTTGGCCGGTTTCGGGGAAGCCTTTTTCGCGGATTTTTGGGCAGACTTTTTCCCAGTCTTTTTGGCATGGACTTTCATAGATTTTTTTGAAGACTTCTTAGAAATTTTCTTGGTTTTTGCCATAAAGTTTAACCCGCTTTCATTGAAATTGTGGCGCCCCGCACGTAACGAGACTTGCCTTCACTACTACAAGAACTAGAGGCGGCCCGCTTATGGCGATGCTCGCCGTCACACATATACAAATCGGAGGCGGCATTATACTGATGCCCCCCTGGAGACGCAAGCGATAAGTCCATAAAAATGAGCGCGATCAGTCCGTGGCGTATTCGGCCAAAGAACTCGGGATCTTGCCTTTTTTCTGGAGCTCTTTCTTTAGCGCCTTCAAGAAGGCATCGACCACGATGGGATCGAACTGGGTGCCCGCGCAATTCCGGACCTCGTGGATAGCAGCATCGATCGAACGCCCCTCCCGGTAGCACCGGGACGAAACGATGGCATGGAAACTGTCCACCACACAAATAATCCGCGCTTCGATCGAGATCTCAACCCCTTTGAGACCCCGCGGATAACCGGTCCCGTCAAAACGCTCGTGATGCGCCATGATAATCTCGCGAACTTTTTTAAAATCCGTCAAAGGCTCCAGTATCCGGGCTCCTTTTTCCACATGGGTTTGCATGACCCTCCATTCTTCCGCGGTCAGCTGCCCCGGCTTGCAAAGGATGTTATCCGGGATCCCGATCTTTCCCACGTCATGGAGGATCAACGCCGCGGAAAGCAGGTCTTTGGCATTTCCGGAAAGGTCCATCCCCATTTCGCGAGCGGTCATCATTCCGAGG
>JBAXGK010000080.1:0-8203 GCA_037139435.1 Candidatus Omnitrophota bacterium
GCCGGGCTTCAAGGACTGCTTCACAACCGTCACTTCTTCCCAAGGCTGAGGGATATCGAGCGTCACGGCATCAAAATCTTTTTCGGCAAAAGAGTCCATAGCCTGGCGCTGACAGAACGTGACAAAACTGCTCAGCCCGGCACGCTGAATATTCTTGTACGCATTTTTGGGAAGGTCTTCGCGACGATCATACGAGAACACGTGCCCGTTCGGCGCGACAGCTTGTGCGAGCGCCATCGTGAGCGACCCGGAGCCGGTGCCGATCTCCATCACTTTGGAACCGCTGTGAATCCCGGCTTTCATAATAAGAAGAGCCGCGTCCTTGGGATAAATAATGCCGCTTTCGCGGGAAGCCTTCATCATGAGGTCTTCCATCGTGGGCTTAAGCAGATAACAAAAACCATGTTCGCAAATGATCTTCTTACCGAAGGGCTGGCCGATCCAATCATCCACGGAGAGGGGCCTGCCGCAGTGGATGGAGACGCGTTTTCCGGGCGTGACATCGATCATGTACGTACGCTCGTCATCAAAATACACGAGCACAAGGTCGCCGAGAGCGATCGCTCCTGGAATTTTTTGAATCATCGTCTCATTCATGGCGGGTACACTATCTTCTTTCATAAAAATTTACCATCCTTTTTCTTGGGCCAACTGAAGAAGTTCGGCAAAATCGCGAACGAGGTGGTCGGGTTTCGCTTCGCGCAGCGTCGCTTCACTTGCGAACCCGTGAGAGAGAGTCACCACTTCCACCCCCGCGTTCCTCGCCGCTTGAATATCGACCGGGCTATCCCCCACAAAGAGCACTTCGTCTTCCGTCGCGTCCGTTTTTTCGATCAAGTGATGGATCGCCGCCGGATCCGGTTTGAAGGGGAGGCCATTGTCGCCGGCTAATATCGCGATGAAATATTGCGCCACACCAAGCGCCTCGAGGATCTGCGAGGAAAAGGGATTCGGCTTGTTCGTAATGACTGCCTGTTTACGATCCTTGAAACATTCAAGGAATTCGCGCGCACCGGCATAAAGATGGGTGTGATCGAGCATATGCTTTTTGTAATGCTCCCGGTAAAGCTTGGCGCCCCGGTCGGCGAGCTTCTCGTCTTCGGTGCGGAACACTTGTTTAACAAGCTCGTGAAGACCGGTCCCGACGCAATCCTTGATCTCAGCATCGGTAAGGTCCGGCCCTTTCAGTATTTCAAGGGCATACCGCACGCCGTTGATGATGTCCTGACGCGTGTCCGCCAGCGTTCCGTCAAGATCGTAAAGGATAAGTCTTTTCATTTTTGAAGGGGAATCTTTAAAAAGTCTTTCATCGGATAGAAATACCGGCTGCTGGGGGCGGGCTTGCTTGTTGCCGCACGCGATACTGCTCGACCAAAGCCTTGATCTTATCCGAAGGGACCGCGAAGCCGATATTGACGGCATTTTGCGCGACCGCGAGATTGACGCCGACAAGTTCCCCGTCCAGATTCAGCAACGCACCGCCGCTATTCCCGGCATTGATCGCCGCATCTGTTTGAAGGAGGTCCTTCATGACCACACCCTGTTGCGGATTCCCAAAAATCCTTTTCTTGCCGCTTACCACGCCGGCTGAAACAGAATTCTCAAGCCCCAGAGGATTGCCGATCGCGATCACGGTCTCCCCCACAAGGACATCCTTGGCCTCGATCATTTTCATGTCTTTCATGGGGTGAGGCGGATTGATCTTCACGAGAGCCAGATCGTTCGGCTGGTCGACCACGATGATCGTGCCTTCGACGCTCACACCATCGCTCAAAGTCACATAGACCTTGTTTGCCATATTGACCACGTGGGCATTCGTCACGATGAGGCCTGTAGCATCCAAGATCACTCCGGAACCGATGCTTTTAACTTTGACCGGGCTGACCATTTGAGGCCCGAAGAAATTTTGAAAAGCAGCGTCATACTCATGCCCATAGCCCCGCCAGGAAGGCTGCTGCCTGAGAAGGACGATCTTTTCGGTGCCGATATTGACTACGTTCGGTCCCCAGTCACGAACAACATCGACGACTGCGGAATCCCGTTTGGGGGACGCCTCACTCGCCGGCACGCCAAAACTCAACGCCACGCAAAGACTTAAAAAAAACAGGCATGCATTTTTCACGGATGGGCCTCACATTCCTTTTCCATGCGTTCATTGGAATAATCAAGGATCTTCTGCTGCAAGCTACGGATCTTTTTCTCAAGCTCGTCGAAAAATGCCGCAGACTTCTCTTCAGGAAAGGAAAGTGAAACGGCCTTCTGATTCTTGAGATAGTAAATAATAGCAGAACGGACCGGGAGTTTCAGGATCCTTTCAGCGGCCAGCGCGTAGATCTCCAGCTGAAGGTCATAGGCGCTTTTGCGTGCCGATTCTTCGTCCCCCGCCGCCGTCTTGTAATCCAGGATATGCCACTGGCCTTTTTTGTCCTCGAACAATATATCGATCTTGCCGTGGATAAGCCCGCGACGCTCGTTTAAAACAAAATCGATCTCGCGTTTGACCTGTTTGGCTTTTCCGAGCTCCTGAAAAATGGGCTGCTTCATAAAATCATGAATGATCTTTCGCGCGTCACTGACGGCCTCTTTTCCAAAACGGCCAAAGACGCGCTCCAGCGACTCTGCCTCCAAAAAACGCTCGGGCTTCGAAAAGTCCAGATGCTCAAAAAATCCGTGCATGGCCGTACCGAAATCAGCCGCAGAAAAATCATCTTCGCTGAAGATCGCGTCTTCTCCGGCCCATTCGTTTTCTCCGGACGTCCCGATACCCTTCGATTTCATAGAAGATGAAATCGGGGCGGTCCTCGTCAACCCATCGAAAGAGTCATGGTCATGGACTGACCACCCGATCTGGTATGTGCGCCAAAACTCCTTCGGATCTTTTAGAAAAAGCACATACGCTGAAACCGGGAGGTCGATGCTGCGTGGAAGCGAGGGCCCCGTTCCCCGCCTGGCGTCTTTTCCCAGGTTCCTGTGGGGTTTCCCGTTCTCCGGGACAACCTTTTCATTCCACTTCACATCTTTGATAAGAGCCTCCATCTTTTCACGGGAATCTTCCTTGATCCCTCTATGAGGCCCTACCGCGAATTCTGTCTCGCGCGTCATTTGGATTGATAATCCTTCGCAGGCTGGAGTCTCACTGCCCCCAGCACGCTCGCGGGGCTTGTACGCCCCGTCGTCGCAGATCGCCATAGCCCAATCCATCCAGGAAGCCATCGCGCGAAAGCTGGCCTTTTCTTCTTTTTTCTTTTTATGGACCCCGCTTAAGAAAAGCCGGGACTTCGCGCGCGTCACCGCCACATAAAAAAGCCGCTTCCATTCTTCTTCGTCGCGCTTTGCGATCTCGCGGTCCACCCATTGAAAAAAATAAGGCTTCTGCATTTCATGATCTTGCTCATCAGGCACCTGCATTGCGTAACCATTCGCCGCATGAGCGATCACGGCCTTGGAATCCGACCGCGAACCCTGATGTCCCATATCCGCCACGAACACGACCGGGAATTCCAAGCCTTTGGCCGCGTGCACGCTCATCATGCGCACTGCCTCCACGCTTGTTTCAAGCGCGATCTGCGCCTCGGATTCCCGGACTTCCTGAGCTTTCAGTCGCTTTAGAATATTCAAAAAAGAGGCGAGCGACATTCGTTCGTAGGTCTCGTATTCCCTGACCATCGCAATGAGTTTCTTGAGATTCGCGTAACGGCGCACGCCTTTCGGGTCCATCAAGACCGAAAGTTCATAGCCCGTGCCCTCCAGCATCTTGTCGATCAGGTCTGAAAGCGGGATCCGGTCTTTGAGCTCCGCCAACGCACACGTTAATTTTAGGAAGGCCTCAAGGCGCGTCCTTTGGTCTTTGGAAATCTCTGGAACAAGCTCGAAGGCTTTCACCGCACGATAAAGGGGCGTATCTTCACGCTCCGCTTTAGCCTGGCGGCAAAGCCAAAATAGCGTGTCGTCGGTGATATGAAAGAGGGGCGAGCGAAGCGTGGCGGCTAACGGGATGTCCGCGAGCGGACGCTCAAGATGCGAAAGAAAACTCATCATGTCTTGGATCTCGGGCTGTTCGTAAAACCCACGGCCCGCGACGATAAAGTAAGGCACTCCGGCAGATTTGAAGGCGTCCTCATAAATGCCGCTCAAGGTCATGGCCTGAAAAAGCACCGCGATATCGCCGTAAGGAATCTTGTCTTTTTCATGGAGCTCACAAATGCGCGCCGCGATCATCCGGGCTTCCCGCAAACGGGCGCACCGCATGTCCTGGCTTTTATTTTCTTTTCCTGAAAGGTTGCCAGGACTAGTCCCATTAATCTTTGAATCTCCTGACGGAGAATGGGGCATGTCTTCATTTTCTTTTAGTTCCGTCACAAGGACTTCGACCACGGGATCCTGAGAGGTATTCCCTTCCTTGGGGGCTGAGTGAGGAAGCAGCGGTTCGAAGGGAAAGTTGTCTTCTTCCCAAAGCGTTTTGAAAAACCGGTTCACGAAATCAAGGACGGGAGGATCGCTCCGGAAACTTTCAGCAAGAAAGATCCGCTCCCCTTCCGCGCCTTCCCCGTAAAGCTTCTCTTTGGCAAGAAAGATGCCCGGCTCCGCGCCGCGGAATCCGTAGATCGACTGTTTATAATCGCCGACCATAAAAAGATTCTTTCCGGAGGAAAGGAGTTCGACAAATTCCATCTGAAGAAAGTTCGTGTCCTGGAACTCGTCGACCAGGATGAATTTGAACTCACGCTGGTACCGCTCCCGGAGCTTCCGGAGCGCCGGCTTCTCTCCCCGGAAGAGGCTCACGGCTTTCATCTGCAGATCGTCAAAATCCAAAAAGCCTTTTTCTTTTTTCTTGGCGCTGTAGGCCGCCTCAAACGCGAGCGCCAAAAATTCAAATTTTTCTTTCCAGGGTGCGGCCAGCGGCCCCAGACGAAGCGCCGCGAGGTCCTCGAGA
Source organism: Candidatus Omnitrophota bacterium (assembly GCA_037139435.1). Classification (GTDB taxonomy): domain Bacteria; phylum Omnitrophota; class Omnitrophia; order Omnitrophales; family Aquincolibacteriaceae; genus Aquincolibacterium. The sequence goes on from JBAXGK010000080.1 coordinate 4,934, forward strand.
ATTGCGCGCCACTCTTTCCAGCCCGCCTTGCGCTTTCCTTTATAGAGGGCGCTCCACTCCTTGAAATCCCGGAATGTTTTCCAGTCCCATTTCGCGTTATGAAGGAATCGCTCCCAAGCTTCCGCGTCGATCTCTTCGAGTTTCTGGATAAGCGCCTGGGCTTCGCCGGGCAACTCCTTTTCCCTTTCCGCCGAGGTCTCCTGCTCTTTTTTTTCATTCTCCAGAAAGAACTCGCGAAGACATTTTCCTTCGTGCCGCGCCGCGGTGAAAACCTTGAGGATCCCGTCGCACGCGACATTCTCTCCGTACGCCGGGAGGAGTTCGAAGGCTTCCTTTTTTTCATCGTAAATTTTCGCGATCATTTCGCGCATCGCTTCTTCCTTTAAAAGCTCGGACTGCTCCGTCTCGATCACGCGAAACTCCGGGTCAACGCCCGCCTCGATCGGGTGCTCCTTTAAAAGACGGGAGGCAAAACCGTGGAAGGTGGAGATCGCCGCTTTTTCAAGATCCCGCCGGGGGCCGACAAGACTCATTTCACGGAACCCTTGAGAAAGACGGGTTTTGATCTCGTTGGCGGCCTTCTCGGTGAAGGTGAGGACGAGCAGCTCGGTGATCGTGGCCTTTTGCGTGCGGAGGAGGTGGAGGATCCTCTCAACCAAGACCCGTGTTTTCCCGGTCCCGGCCCCGGCCGACACAAGAATGTTATTTCCGACCGTCTGGACCGCTTTTTTCTGGACTTTCGTGAGCGTCATAGTTGCTCTTTATTGCTATGTTTTGATCCTGGCAATACTTTCATGATTTTGCGATAAAAATAAATCTCCGCCGTCATTATACAAAAAAGCGTCCAGCTCTGGCCAAAATGAATTTATAGGTTATACTCTGGGCATGGAAAATGAAAAACGCAAATTCTTCAGGCATCCGATCAAAGTCCCGATCCAGCTTACGCGGGTCGAGGATCACTCGGCGCTAAACGGGCGCGCGGAGGATCTTTCGCAAGGCGGATTGGCTTTCTTTTGGCCCGAGCTCATTCCTGAAGGAACCCATCTGCAGCTTTCCATCCCGGTTGAGAAACAGCTTTTCAATATGAAAGCGCACGTCACGCACTCCCAAAAAGACGCGGACACCGGGCTTTTCAAGACCGGCGTCTGTTTCGAAGATTCCGTAAGCTCCTTCCGCGCCAAACTCGCCGAAGAAATCATCCAGATCCGTCAATATCGCGAAAAAATGTCGCTTCTCAGGGGAAAGCAATTTTCAGAAGAAGAAGCCGCGAAGATATGGATCGACCGCAACGCCGAGAATTTCGCCAAAACAATGGGTCCTGCTTCCTGACCTGACTTTTTTTTATTAAAGCAAATCAGGGGCTACCCCGATTTCCGCTTCTTGAGAATTGATCCGCCTTGGAACTCATAAGAGGGACCTGCCCCCTTTTTATTCCTTCGGCAACTGGAGAGAAAGTATTAATTCCTTGGAAGGCTTGGCGAAAAAGAACCCCTGACCGTAACGGATCCCCATATTGCGAATAAAATCGAGATCCGATTTGTGCTCCACACCTTCGGCGACCATCTCCGAGCCGTTGATGCGCCCCAGATGCACCATCTCACGGACGATCTGTTGATTGAGATAATTGCTCGCGATCCCCTGCACCAGCTGAAGATCGATCTTCAGGAAATCCGGCCGAAGCGACGCCAACTGGGCCGTCTTGACGCTGATATCATCAATATCATCCAGCGCGAAGCGGTAGCCGAAAGCCCGGATAAATTCCACCCCGCGTTGAATGAACGCAAAATCCGACTTCTTCACACCTTCGGTCAATTCAAAAACGATCTTGTGAGAGTAAGCCTTCAGCCCTTTTAAAAATTCTTCACCCTCTTTTCCATGTGAAAAAGCCTGTTCCAGCGTGAGCGGCTCAATATTGAGGAAAAGATACTGGTCTTCCTGAAGTTCAGGAAGGACTTTAATGGCAGACTCCAGGCAATGAAAATCAAACGGGATCACTGTCCCTTTTTCATAGGACCGGCGAAACATCTCCGCGGGCATTTCCGTGTTGCTCCGGGCCAAAGCCTCGTACCCGATCACATCTCCGGTCGCGATATCCACGATCGGTTGATAGACGGAAAAGACGGTCCCGGTGTATTCTGCTCGCTGTTTTTTGAAAAAATTAAATTTGAATGGCATGCAATTCCCTGTTGGATTTTTTCCAGAAAAAGTCGGGGAAATTATACATGACCCCCCTCCAAAATACCAGGAAACGCCAAAATAAATTATGCGTTTTCTTTGAGGATCGCTGCGAAGGCCGCGGAAAGATCGGGATACCGGAAATGATACCCTGCCTCCAGGAGCCGAAGAGGCAGGACTTTTTGACTCGCGAGAATGATCGTGGCCATCTCACCCATCAGCATTTTAAGAAAAATCGAAGGAACGGGAGGCCAAGAAGGACGACTCAGGATCTTGGCCAAAGTGCGGCAGAAGTCTTTCATGGTGGCCGGAACGCCTGACGTGACATTCACAGGGCCAGAAAGATCTCCCTGCTCCAGCATGAAGAGAAGAGCTCCCGTCACATCCTCCTGATGAACCCACGAGATCCATTGTTTTCCTGTCCCCAGTGGAGCCCCGAGAAAAAACCGGAAAGGAGGAAGCATCTTGGAAAGCATTCCGCCCTTTTCGCCAAGCACGGGCCCAAGACGCGCCAAGATGACACGAACTCCGAGCCGCTCCGCCTTACGGGCTTCCGTTTCCCACGACTCGCAAGTTTCCGCAAGGAACCCTGCCCCTCGAGCTCTCGCCTCGGTCAACTCCCGATTCCCGGCATCGCCATAATATCCCACCGCGGAGGCATTGATCAGAAGCGCCGGTTTTTGACGCGCGAGCCCGATCGCGTTCACGATCGCGCGGGTTGCATCCACCCGACTCGCAAGAATTTTTTGTTTTTGCTCAGGCGTCCATCTTTTCGCCGCAATATTCTCTCCGGAAAGATTGATCACCGCGTCCGCTCCGTCAAGAGAGGCAGCCCATTCACCGGTATTTCTACCGTCCCAAGCAACAAATGACTCGCGCGCCTTTGCTCCAGCACTGCTCTTTCGCGTCAGCACCACCACTTCATGGCCCGCCGAAAGAAGCTTCTGCTTAAGCGCTCTTCCTATAAATCCTGTCCCACCCGCGAGAACAATCCGCATGGCTCCTCAGTAGACCTTTTTATTTTCTTTCTGATCCCATTCTGCAAGCAATGTCCGGCATTCTTTTTTCATAAAGCCCGCCTTGAGAAAGACGGGG
>JBAXGK010000081.1:0-8203 GCA_037139435.1 Candidatus Omnitrophota bacterium
CATTATAACAACGGAGGCTTCTTACTTTTATTGATTCCTATTCAGGAGGTAGGGTCAGGGGCGTATGGTGTAACCTGTGACGAGGGCCACTAGAAAAAACCTTCTAAGGGATAATCTCGGTGGCTTCTTTGTTTTTATACCGACCCAAATTCGTCCACTTTCTCTAGGCTAGAGTCCTGCCACACCGCGGTGCTGCTCCGCTGATTCTGAAACTCGCCTAGCCAGTCAATTTGAATGGGTTTATACTACGCCTCTACCCAAGGAGGCTCACAATGAAGAAGATGTTCTTTCTGTTGGTAATGTTGATGTTGGGACTCGGAATTGCATCGATAGCCTATGCATACGACGGGGGATACTCAGCGGGACGTCAGTGGGCAGAGGCAAATGGTGTTATCGATGACGACTATCACAGTGACCATTCAGAAGATTTCGATAACGGGGTTCGACAGTATGCTATAGAGCAACAGCAGCTGCAGAACCAGACAGAATAAGGTAGCCGTGATAGGAACCCTGTAAGTATCGGAAGCGTATGAGATTCTGCAATAGATTAACTCTCTGGGGGCTGCTCATCCTGGGCGGCTCCCTTTTTATTTCTGTTCCTTGTCAAGCGGCTGATCCTCTTACTGTAACCCGTGTTGTTGATGGCGATACTCTCCAGCTCTCCAATGGCGAGAAGGTGTGTCTTATAGGGGCAGACGCCCCAGAATCTTCTAATAGTTTTAAGCTATGGCGGGATGCCAAGAAAACAGGTCAGGATACTAAGGAAATCATTGCGAAGGGTGAGGAGGCGGCAGAGTTCACCCGCAAGCTCGTCGAGGGTAAACAGGTTAAGCTGGAGTATGATTCTCAAAAGAAGGATAAGTACGGAAGGATACTGGCTTATGTTTATGTGTTTTTATATTCAGGGTGCGAGTCCAACAAACTCGATAGGCAGATTTATGAAGTTGCTGAATTTAATGAGGGAACCTATTTTTTTCTGAACGCTTCAATCATCAAGGCTGGCTACGCCCAGGTCATTCCCTCCGCTAGCGAAACGGCGGGGCAAGCAGTTCCGCCGAATGTGAAGTACCAGGCGTTGTTCCTGGATTTGCAAAAAGAAGCCATGGCGCAGAAAAGGGGACTGTGGCGGGACACGGTAGAAGCGGATCAAGAAAATCTGGATTATAAACTTGGCCTTGAAGATGCCACAGGCCTGGGGAATGTTCGTGCTTCAAGTGCAAAAATAGGCGTTGATTATAAGGTGTCTGAAAATTCTACGGTGGGAGTCGAAGCGAGACAGGGAATTCACGACACGGGAGACGCTAAGGCCTGGGGACAGTCGGTTGATGATGAGACTGCGGCTCAAGCCAAATACAAAATATCGTTTTGATCAACCCTGCCAAGAGCGTTGGCATTTACCCACGCGGTGATTTTTCTCAGTCTTCAAGGAGACGCGGTAAGTGTTTTTAATTGTTAAAATCCATCAGAAGTATAATATAGCGAGTGTTCTTAATGAACGGAGCGCACTTGGACGGGAGCAGATGCTCATAAGGATAGAAATAGTCTCTTTTATCCTGAATATCCGAGGATGTTCCGCTTGGGCGTTGTCCTTGTAATGTTGCGATGAACAAAAACTCAAAAAAGAGGGTGTCTATGAAGACAAACCATATCATTGCGGTTTTTTTGATCGTTTTGATTTTTGCCACGCTCGTGGGAATGCTCCGGCAAAGTGACATTTATTGGCTCATCTATGACTGCATTGTGATCCTGTTCGCCTTTCTCGGAGCTTCCGCTCTGCTGAAGCAGAAATAAGAGAACGGATCTTCCTTCATAAAGCCGCTCGTTCTATAGCGGAAGGGTCGGCGGATAGTTTGGATGGAAAACACAGGAGGCACTGTGCCGAAAAAAATACTCACCGCTTCCGTTGTGGTTGGTGTGTTGTTCCTCGTTATGGATTTTGTGCTTCACAGCGTTCTGCTGAGAGGCCTTTACGCTGAAACGGCGTCTTTGTGGCGTGCGCCAGAAGCCCTTGGACGCCTGGGGTGGATCATCTGGGTCGTGGACGTGCTCATAGCGTTTTTTTTCGTTTGGCTTTACAGCAAGGGATTGGAAGCGGGCAAGGCATGGTTGGGGCAGGGGATCCGGTTCGGACTTGTCGTCGGGCTGATCTTTTCTCTTCCGATGGGTTTTTCTATGTATGCCATGATGCCGGTCCCCTTCAGCCTTGGATTGGGGTGGTTCGTGGGGGCTCTTGTGGAGTTTGTTGTCGCCGGGGTCGCGGTTGCTTTCGTGTTCCGGTCGTGAAGAGAGTTATTTGAAAAGATCTTAAGGATCAAAGGAGAGGCTATGAATTCGGTTTGGATCAGTCTTGTCGTTTTTGTGGCCGTGTTAGGCGGGGCGCTACTGGGGCTTTTCATCCGCACGATATTGCCGGGGCATCACTTGAACGAAGAGGCCCGGGATGCCGTGAAATTGGGCGCCGGCCTGATCGCGACCCTGACGGCCTTGGTGCTTGGGCTGTTGATCAGCTCCGCCAAAGGTTCTTTTGACGCAACCAGTACGATGCTTGCCCAGAGTGGCGCGAAGATCCTCATGATGGACCGCATTCTCGTGAACTATGGCCCCGAAACACAAGATATCCGCGTCTTGTTGCAGCGTTTTCTTGGCGCCCGGATCGTGATGATCTGGCCTGAAACGAGCTACAAGATCAAAAAGCTTCCGGGCATGGATTTTTCAGGTAAGATCGTCGACATGGAGGAGATCCAGGCGTGTCTCCGGAACCTGGCGCCTAAAAACGATCTCCAGCGTTCCTTCCAGGCGCAGGCTCTCCAGCTCAGTGATGATCTGGCGCAACTCCGGTGGCTGCTTTTCGAACAGCTTCAAACTACGCTGCCGCCCCTCTTCCTGGGAGTCTTGATATTTTGGCTGGCCGTTCTTTTTGCCTGTTTCGGCCTTCTCACTCCGCGTAACGGAACCGTGGTTGTTGTTTTTCTTGTCTGCGCGGTCTCCATGGCCGGAGCGATCTATTTGATCCGTGAGATGGAGAAACCGCTCAATGGAACGATGAAAATCTCCAGTGTTCCGATGGTCAGAACCCTTGAGCGACTCGCGAAATAGAAGCCATGTACCCCGAGCAATCGGGTGCGATCTTGAAAGCACGGGAGAGTCTTATCTCCAAATGAAGCAATCAACCGGATTATCATAAAGAGGGAGGGGCTTGTGCATTTCTCAAAGCGGCAATTTCTGATGTTTTTTTTAATCCTCTGCGGAATGGTCGCTTTGGCCGGCTGTCAGACGATTCGGGATAGTAATGCCAGATCCAAGGAAGAGACGCTCGCGGGGGCGGGTTTCCAGATGAAGCAAGCGCTGACTCCGGAACAATTGGCGAATGTTCAAGCGATGCCCCAGCGCAAACTGATCCCTCATACCCTGAACGGCCAGGTCATGTATGTTTATGCGGATGCGGAGGCTTGCCAGTGTGTTTATGTTGGCACGGAGAAAAATTACCAGGACTATCAGAAAATGGTTTACCAGACCGAGCTTGCCGACGAGCAGGAAACAACGGCGGAACTGAACAACGAGACCATGTTCAATTGGGGCGTTTGGGGACCTTGGGGACCCTGGGGTTATTAAAGAGGGCGGGTTAGCATCCGCTTCTTGGTTTCAAGTGGCGTCTATCCGCGAGGATAGACGCCACTTTTAAAGTTTTATTTCTTCTTGCCTTTAAAAGCGCCTTTTTTCTTTTTTTTCTCTCTCGTCGAATTACTCTTATTCCCCAATCAAATCACCCCCTTTGCGGGAGACATCCTAAACTTTCCATATCTTTTTCAGAATGTTAGTTCGGACAGCCCCAATTTCAACTTCGTAGAAAATGAAAGGTCTTGGACAGCATAGAGGGCTTCTTTCCCTCTATCTAATGACATCGGGTTGTTCTTGTGGCTGGCGGGTGTCCCAATCTGTGAAAGTTGTTGCGGGCTCGATGATCGGCCGGTACCCCTTTGGCATTGGGAAGGGGAACGTGAGTACTTCATAGAGTCCCACCCCTTCCCGCGCGAGGAACATCGCGGTCCCCTTAAGGAGCCCTCCGAAAATTGCGATGGGGGCGTCGTTATTCTTCGAAAGCAAAAGCGGTTGTGTGTAAAGCTCTCCGGGAGAGATCAAGATATTGGCCATCCCACGTCCGAACTTGGTGAAGGCGTTGTCCTCGGCGGCCAGTGACGTAGAGACCATGCTTATCAAAACTAATCCAATCACCCCACACGCCAGAAGATATTTTTTCATGTGTTCCCCCGTTAGAGTCTTGAGCTGCTATGTGAAATTCCTGATTAAGATCAATTTTTTTAACTCCCGCTTTAAGTTGTTTAAGGCTCTAACGGGGCACGTCCTTTTCTTTGGATGTTCTTAAGACATAAGTTCTGTGTTTCTCGCGATTTCCCCCGCCTATTGTATCGGCAGAAATCCCTAAAATCAAAGAGGGGAATTCGTGGGGTCGCTCTCGTTTTTAGGTCGTATTTTCTTTAGGCGATTGTTTTTTTTACGGTATAATTTCTTCCATAAGATATGCTCAAAAGAACCCTTCTTCTAGCGCTTCTCAGCTTTGTGCTTTCCGCCGCGGCATTTGCCGCAGAAGTCGGCGAGAACCGGCAGGTCAATAACGGGCAAGATATCACGCGCCCGCTTTCTCGCATCGACGCCCGTTATCAATACCAGCTTTTGAAAGGCGATCGCCCGATTCTTCTTAATGATTATTGGGGGATCGGGCTTCGCGCCGACCTGCCCTGCGAGCTCACGAATAAGATTACCTCGTGTTTTTATACGTTCTACGAAGACAAGCTGGAAGCGCGCGGCGGTTTCTTTTATTAACTATAAGGAGGAATTATGGACCCTTTCAGCAAGCTTGTTTGCGGGATCCTGGTGTTATGCGTTGGTTTTATGCCGTGCGCGAATGCCTGCACCAGCTTTCGCGTGAAGACGACCGATGGGATGGTGTTCTACACGCGGACCATGGAGGGAGGCGAGATCTATAATTCGACGGTGTCCGTGATCCCGAAAGGGACCGAGTATCAGGGGACCGTTCCGGATGGCGCACAGGCTGGGCTTTCCTGGACTGCTAAGTACGGCATGGTCGGGATGAACACTTTCGGTCTCCCCGTTATCTCTGATGGTATGAATGAAGCCGGATTGGCTGCGGGGAATCTGATGTTCCCTGGATTTTCTGGATATCAGTCGTTCGATCCGGCAAAGTCCGCGGAAACGATCGCGCAATATGAAGTGATCACTTGGATCCTGTCAAATTTTTCCAAGGTCGATGAGGTCAAAGAAGCTATTAAAACCATCCGTGTGTGCAAAGGGCCCGAGGCTATGGTGGGTAACCTCGAGCTTCATTATACGGTACATGATTCCCAAGGCGGATCCATTGTTATCGAGTATGTGAAAGGGGAGCTTCATGTTTACGACAACCCGCTGGGCATCATGACCAATTCCCCGTCATTTGACTGGCATCTGACGAATCTGTCGAATTACGTTAATCTGACATCCGTGAATGCCTCTTCGAGCACAACCGCGGGCGTGACGATGTCGGGACTCGGGCAGGGGACCGGTATGCTCGGACTTCCGGGGGATTACACACCGCCTTCACGGTTCGTTCGTATGCTTGCGCTCGTCCTTTCGTCCTTGCCTGTGACCGGAGCGGACGACGGGCTCGTTCTCGCCATGACCATCATCAATAACATCGATATCCCGATAGGCGTGGTGCGCGACAAGGTTGGAGCCGAGGTGATCTATGATCAGACGCAGTGGACGGCGATCTCGGATCTCGGGCGGCAGCGTTTTTATTTCCGGACTTACCAAAACAAGGATTGGCGGATGGTCGATGTGACGAGGGCGCTCGCGAACGCAAAAGGGATCATGACGATCCCAGCTATGACACCGGCGGATTATCGCGACGTTACGGCGGACGCCAAAGAATACGGCCCTCTTCCGGCGAAATATTTTCCCGCGGGGAAAGCGTAAAATCAGAGAATCCAGAGGTTTGTTTCTGAAAAGGAGGTTGTCTGTGAAGAAGATATTTTTTTGCAGTATGGCAGGGATCATTTTTACAATGCTCGTGGTCGGGGCGCCGCAGGCTCATGCCGTTTTCGGTATCCGGGCCGCAAGAACAGCGCTTGCCGCTCGCAAGGCACGGGAGCTGACGTCTTCCACTTCTACCACCCCTGAAGAGGCCTATGCCCAAGAGAAAGCAAGGTTTGAAAAACCGACCGGGACCGTACGCACCACGGGAAATAGTGCTTCAAGTTCGCTGAAAGGGAAGCAGCCTCTATGAAAAAAATATTTCTGGTTCTATTCGGCGTTTCCTTTTTCGCAAATGTGCTTTTTGCAGCGCCTAGCGTGAAAGATGAGGTCCTGCTCACTCAAGGCAAGGACAGTTATCAAAGTGTCCGGCATATTGTCATCACGGGTACGAATGAGGAAATCGGGAAGGCCTTGGGGGACATCGCGCAAAAAGAATACGGCATTAAAAAACTTCCGCAGTACCCGGATGCTGTTTATGCCCAAGCCATGGATACCTATATGGAAGCCCACTCTCCGATTCTGAAGGAGAGATCTAAGGGCGTGGCCGAGTCTTACAACGAGAAATACGAGGGTTCACTTTCGATCTTCAACGAACTGGTTTATGATGCGGGTCCCTGGGGGTGTTCGAGCGTCTATTATCCTCCCTCTCTCACGGAAGGCGGCAGCGGGTTTCTCGGACACAATATGGATTATCCGATGTGTTCGATCAATAAGCTCTTAAAGCTTCCCGAGGGAAATGCTCCGCCCATGTTCACCCGGAATTATGTGATTGAACTCTATCCGGATAAAGGCTATGCCTCGATCGGTGTCGGAACGGGCGACCTCTTGAGCGTTGTTTCCGGCATGAACGAGAAAGGGCTTCTCGCTGTTCTCCATACCGACAACTACACCGCGATCAATACAGATCCGAAAACGGATATTTCAGGACTGATCTACCCAACGCAGATCCTGCGCTATGTTCTTGAGAACTGTCAGACCGTGGATGAAGCGAAGAAGGCTATTTTGAACCAGAAGTTATCGCTAACGTTTGAGCCGGGGCATCTTCTGATCGCGGACAAGTCCGGGCGATCGGTGATCGTCGAGATCAACCCCAAGAATATGCGGGTCGAGTTGACTGATAATCCCGGAACGCCACAGATCTTCACCAATCATCCGATCTATCGTTTTAAGGATCCGACCACTTTTCCGGCTTACAAGCCTTTTGAGGAAGACAACACATTCGCTCGGTATAACAGGCTTGTGGAACTTCTGGGCGCCAATGAAAATTTTTCTGCGGACGATGTTGCCGCCAATCAGACCGAGGTCGTTGCCCGCTGGAATAATCCGGGAAGGGGCATGGCAAATCCCACGATCCCCAACAGGACGATCTGGACCGATATTTATGATCAGAAGACGGGCTCTCTCAAGGTGAAGTTTTATTTGAAGGACGGGCCGATCGATCCCGTAACAGGCGATCCCAAAGATCTCGTCTATTCCGATTTCTTTACTTTTAAATTGCAGAAAGAGAAGATGTAAAAAGGAGGAACGCGCATGGAGATCGTGAACGCCATATCTTTAGGGATCGGGTGTATCGGAGTGGCTGTGATCGTTTGGGGCGCGCTTGTGTCGACGGTGGCATTGTGTGTCGCAGAGGTAAAAGGATTTTCAGGGAAAGACACGTGTGCCGACAGGTATCGCGTAAGACAGCGTTTCGGTTTTTATCTTCTCATGGGCTTGGAATATATGATCGGGGCCGATATCGTCCGGACCTTGGTGCGGCCCACACTTCAGGAGTTGGCGGTTCTTGGGGCTTTGGTAGCCATCCGTACCGTCACGAGCTATTTTTTGACTAAAGAAATGAGTCAGATTGTATCGGCTGAATCTAAATAAAATGATGGGACGGGGGTAGGGAATGGCGGGTCCTAAGATCAGGGTGCTATTGGTGGAAGACAATCCGGATGACGCGTTGCTGGTCCAGGAGATGATGAAGTCTGAGAGCTCCGCCCAGTATGAGTTTTCTGTCGAAAACACCCTTCGCGGCGCGCAGGAGCGCCTGCACAAAGAGACGTTCGATCTGATGCTTCTGGACCTTAATTTGCCGGATAGCCGCGGGCTTGCTACCATGAAAAGCCTTCAAGGGAGCGTTCCCGATCTTGCGATCGTTGTGATCACC
>JBAXGK010000082.1:0-8145 GCA_037139435.1 Candidatus Omnitrophota bacterium
GATCTTCACAGCCACGCGAAAAATCTTTGCTGTTTTTTTCCCGGTTTCCTGGATTCCGCGAGGATTTTGTGGGTTCAAAAACATCTTTTCCTCGATCACGACACCCTCGCAGAAGGGATAGGCTCCACCTCTTTAACGGGAAGATGTGGAATCAGGAAAAGGACTAGCAGCGAAAATGCAGCAGAAAGCAGAATAAGCGGCTGCAGGCCGATCCGAGGGAAAAGAAACCCTCCGAGAGCACTCGACCCCATCTGGCCAAGATTATAAAAGGACATTAAGAGCGCAAAGACCGTCCCCCCGGCAAATTGAGGAGAAGTCCGGGCTGCCAGGTTGAGAAGCGCCAGAAAGATCACGGCACTCGCAGTCCCGAGAAAGAAATTCATCGTAAGCACGAGGCTTTTGAGAGCGACCGGATGGCCGATAAGCCAGGGAGCGAAATAAATATAATAGGAAAGAGTCGAAAGAACCCCGACAAGAACCGCGATCCACAAAAATTTCCGGATTGGAAATTTAGAAAAAGCCAAGCCGTAAAGAATACTTCCCAGTAATGCCCCCGCGCTTGTGACCGCTTGAAGAATGCCGAGAAAAGACGCGCTGAACTTAAGCGTATCCACGGTGTAATAAAAAAAGGGCGCACCAAATGATGGAGAAAAATTCCACAGGAAAAGAAAGGCCGCTAGGATCCAGAGACCCCGGTGACGAAAAACGTCTCGAAGACCAAGTTCCGCCTCCCGCTCCAGATGGCTCCTCGGCGGCTCTTTGACTAATAAAAGAACGATCACGGCCGTCAGCACAGGGAATACGGCAGTCATTCCGAAAATACTCCGGTAGGATAATGCACCTTTTTGCGCGAGCTCGGCAACCAGCCCCCCGGCAAAAGAGCTAATGATCATGGCAACATAAACAGCAGCCCATTGGATCGATTGGAATTGTCCGGTCATGTTGAGGGGCTGACCGGTTTCAACCATGAGACCGTCGGAGACTACGTCCTGGAACGCATAGGCCATATAGATCAGCGTCATGAGAAGCAAGAGCAACCGCGCGCCGCTTTGATCGGGCAAGAAAGCGAGGACAAGCCATGCCGCTGCCGCAAGAAGCGAAGTGAGAATGAGATAGGCCTTGCGTCTGGATCCGAAGATCGGAAAAAGGTCCGAGATGAGTCCCCAGAGCGGTTTGATCACCCACGCGATCAGCGTGATGGCCTGAAAATAAGCCATTTTCTCAGGCGTCAATCCGGCCTTATCCTTCAGCAGAAAATTAATGGCCAGACCCGGTAAAGACCCGAGACCATTCATAGAAAAGAAATAGACCGCGGCAAAGACGATCGCCAGAGGGAGCCACTCGGACTTCTTCGTCATGGACGGTCCCGCCGCTTTTTAACTTCAGCGAAGTCGAAATGAGGGCCATCCACGTCACCTTTGCAAAACCAAAGTTGAGACATGGGAGGTAATATAGCACAGCTTTTTTTTCAGCCCCATGATAAAATCCAGAATTATGGCCAAAACACTTCTCCTATTTGATATTGATGGAACGCTACTTCTGACAGGCGGCGCTGGGAAAATCGCTTTTGAAGAGGCTTTTGAGGAACTCTTCGAGATCCCAGACTCCTGGGGAAACCTGGATCCTCACGGGAAAACGGATCCGGCTATTTTTGATGAAGTCGCCCAACGGAAACTCGGGCGGCTCCTTACCTCGGGAGAATCCGACCTTCTCATGGAACTGTATGAGGAACTTTTCGAAGCCCACATCCAGCGCTCCCCCCGCTTCGAACTCATGCCAGGCGTCGTGGAGATCCTAGAGCACCTGGCGAAAGACCCCACCGTTTTCCTTGCTCTGGCAACCGGGAACTTTGAAGGCGCAGGGCACATGAAACTCAAACGGGGCAAAATCGATCATTATTTTCAAACAGGTGGCTTCGGGAATGATGCGCGCGAGAGGGAGAAGATCCTTCTCGCCGCCGTGGATTATTCGGAAGAACTCGCAAAAGAACGTTTTGAGAAGAACAGGACCTTTGTGATCGGAGACACAGAACATGACATCGCCGCCGCCAAGAAAGCCGGCCTCCGAAGCATCGCCGTCCTCACCAACGGCAGAACCCGGAAACATTTCGAAAAAGACCCACCCGATCACATCCTCCAAGACTTGACCGACATCTCTGCCTTCATGGCCTGCCTCAATGCCTCTTCAAAGTGAATTGCGCTCAGAGAAGCTGAAATACTGATTCTCACCAATGATGATGTGGTCCAGGATCCGAACAGAGACCGTCTGGCAAGCGGCTTTGATCTTCTGCGTGATCTCATAATCCTCACGGCTGGGCTCGACCTTGCCCGAAGGATGATTGTGCACAAGCACAAGGCTTGAGGCATGAAACTCCAGCGCCGCCTTGACGATCTCACGCGGGTGAACCGCCGCTTCATCGATCGTCCCGTAGAAAAGATCTCGCTCACCCATAATGCGAAGCGACTTGTCCAGGAAAAGGACTTTAAAGATCTCGCGCTTCTGATCCCGAAGCGCGGCGGTAAGATAATCGGTGACAGCCTGCGGGCTACGGACGAAATTCTGACCGATCATTTTTTCACGAAGCTGGCGGAGGCCGATCTCACGGACGGCAAGGACCATGCATATCTTGGCCAGCCCCAATCCTTTTACTTTTTCAAAAGAGGACGCTTGTTGCGCAAAGATCCCGCGAAGTCCTCCGAATTGAAGGAGCAAACTTCGCGAAAAACTCACCACATCCTGCCCACGTGTTCCATGCCCGAAGAGTACGGCCAAAAGCTCGGCATCGGAAAGAGACTCCGGCCCTTTTTGCAGCAGTTTCTCCCTTGGCCTTTCACCCTCCGGCCACTCTCGAATGCTCTTGATCATGGCCCCATCTTAGCTTAGCACCACACACTGTCAATGATTTTTTTGCATATTTATTGATTATTACACATATCTTTGAGTTGCCTAAGAGGCTCTGATCTTAAGAGTAGTCGGACATTGCGCTTTGCAGCGGCGAGATTAGGCAAGATTTCAACAGCGGGCAACCGCTAGAGGATTCTGAATTCGGAGAGTCTTTTCTAGCGCCTTGAATGCGCCATCTGCTTCTGAGTTTCCTCGATAGCTTCATCTATGTAAAAATACTTCCGGGAGGATGTTTTTTTGGCTTTTTCTAATTCAGCCAAAGCAGCCTCATAACGATTTGTACTCCGGTAGATGCTCGCCAAAATCAAATAGGCTCTTTGCTCAGTGGGATCCAACCTGAGAGCCTGATTAACAAGTTTTTCCGCTTTATCTAATTCTTTAATCTCATTATAGGCATACGCGAGTTCAACAAGGAGGAGCGGATCCGAAATATTTTTCGAGATTCTTTTCTGACCCTGTTCGATAGTGGCGCGGAACTCTTTAAACGCCTCCGAATTTCGCCCTTGTTTCCGGTAGATATCCCCCAAATCATTGTGAACACTCGGATAACCCGGATTGATACGAATGACGATGATAAACCCCTTAGCCGCTTTTTCCAACTCCCCAAAATCCCTGCAAACAGCCGCCAGATTATAACGAAAACCGACGTTACCGGGATCGAGGGCTACCGCCTTCTCAAGGCTCAGCATGGCCAGGTAATACGACTCAAGATTCATATAGGCCAACCCTAGATTATTAAGAACGGCAGGATTCTCGCCATAAATGGCCAGCGAAGACTGGTACTGCTCGATCGCCGCCTCAAAATCACCCTTCCCAAAATAAAGATCCCCCAAAAAACTACGCGCTAAATAATATTTTGGATCCAGGCTGATGGCCTTTCTCAGATGATCCTCAACCCTGTTAAAATCCCGTTGCTCGTCGAAGGATAGAGCGATCAGATAATGTACTTGCGCGGAATTTTGATCGGCCTCAAGCGCCCCCTTCAGCAAGTCACGAGCCTTTATCGGGTCTCCCTTCCCAAAGGACTTCACCCCCTCGTCACGGAAATATTCGAAAGAGACCCGCCTCTTCAGCTCCTTGAGGGCGGGATTGCCAGAGACCACAGCCTCAGCCTGCTGCAAGAGCTCCAATGCCTCCTTGTAGGATGCCCGCCCGAAATAGATGTCCCCTAGAGCCAAATACGCCTGAACAAAACGCTTATCCATCTGAAGCGTTTTTTTATATTCTTCTACAGCTTGATTCACCAACCCCTCATCCAGATAGGAATTCGCCAAAGCATAATGCACGGCTGCAAAAGGCGCCACGCCGAGAGCTTTCCGAACAAAGTGGACGGATTTTTTATAGAAAGGATGACTGTAGCGATCGCGGGCTGGCCTGTCGCAAAATTCGATCCATTTGCTTTTTCCAATAAGAACAATGGATCCCAGACAAATGATGAGGAGCGACGTCCGAATAATTTTTTTCATAAAAGCAGATCTTTCTTACTGCAATGATTGCTTCCCAGGGTATTAGGAAATACGGATGCGCCGTTTGGAGGCATCGAGAATCTCGAAATGGATATGGCGGGCGTGGGACGGAATGAGATGTTTGGCTTTTTCGGCCCACTCGACACAGGCGATAGAGGAGGCATCATTCACAAAATCCTCGAACCCGATATTCTCAAGCTCTTCCGTGGAATCCAGCCGGTAGCAATCGAAATGATAAAGCGGCACCTTGGCTTTGTAGATATGCATCAGGACAAAGGTCGGGCTTTTCACCTGATCCGGATGTTTGAGCCCCAAACCTTCCGCGAGACCTTTGATGAAAGTAGTCTTCCCGCTCCCAAGCTGCCCTTCAAGACAAAGAACAGTCCCGGGCTTAAGCCCACCCGCAAAGCGCTTCGCAAACTCAATGGTTTCTTGAGGAGAATTTGTGACGGTATGTTTATCCATATCAAAAATGCGAGAACCCTTTTCGAGTAAGCTTAGGCGCAGCAATAGACTTCCCCATCGACGTCCACCGAATGACGGGCTTCTTTCCTTCGATCTTCCCGATCCACGTAAGCGGCACCCTAGGAAAAGACTTCTTCCAGCTTTTCTCGAGCATCATTTTGTGCCAAGGCGGGACTGTGAACAAAAGCTCAAAATCCTCACCATCCGCGAGCGCTCGTTCCAAAGCTTTGCAACAGCTCCCTTTCGCCAGCTTCTTCGCATCGGACGAAACCGGGATCTTATCAAGATCGAGCGCCGCCCCCACCTTGGAAGCCTTCAAGATATGCGACAGGTCCTGAACGAGTCCATCCGAAATATCGATCATGGCCGTCGGCGTGACATGTTTGACGAGGAAAAGTCCTTCCCGGACACGCGGTGTAAAATCGTGATGGTGACGCAAGAGCGATCCTCCCAATCGTCCCGTCACGGCGATCCAGTCCCCCGCCGTAGCTCCAGAACGTGTTACAACTTGGTCCGGGGCAACCTCACCCAGGATCGTTACACTTGCAAAGAATTCTTTCGATCTCGAAAAATCACCGCCGATACACGTGACGTTATATTGTTTCGCCAGAGCCAACAGCCCCTTATAAAAACGTTTCAGCCATGGCGGTGAAACATAGGGCGGCTTTCCAACACTGATCACAAACGCCGTGGGCGTCGCCCCCATCGCCGCGATATCGCTGAGATTCACGGCCAGTGCTTTGCGGCCGATCTTTTCGGGGCTTAAGACACCCAACAAATTGTCATTCCCGAATGCCTGCCTCGGGCAGGTCGGGAATCCCCTCACTGGATCCCCGCCTTCGCGGGGATGACATAGAACAAAATCCACGTTCTCGACGATGACATCCGTGGAAACAACGAGCTGTTTGCCTTTACTGACATTCAGCACCGCCGCGTCGTCCCCAATCCCGGCCGAGACTCTTCCTGACTTCGGGATCTTCTTTCTCAGATATTCGATAAACGAGAATTCATTCATTTTATCGCTCAGCCTGATCTCGCCCATTCGACCAGGATTTCATCACTGCGTTAAGGCTCCGTTTTCGTCATACCACTTAGTCGTGGCCCCCGCATCTCCGCTCAAATAAACTCCTTCAGTCTGCAATTGCCCGCTCTTGTAATACCACTTGCACGGCCCCTCACGCTTTCCATCCTTGTAAACTTCCTCGCTTTGCAACCGCCCGTTTTCATGATACCACTTACACACACCCTCAAGATTTCCGTTCATGTGAAATGTCTCGGATTTTAATTGTCCGTCCGGGTAGTATTCCTTCAACAATCCATCTTTTTTCCCATCCTTAAACTTTTTCTCCGCCCTCAATTGTCCGCCCGCGTAATACTCCTTAGCCGGTCCATCCAGCTTTCCGGCTTTAAAAACACGTTCTGATTTCACTTGTCCGTTCGCGTAATACTCCTTATGCAGTCCGTCTGACTTTCTGCATCCTACGACGTTAAATGTGAACGCCGATATAACAGCAACCCCGATCAGCCCATTGAACAATGCCTTTATCCTGACATCCATTTTCATAATTCCTATTCCTTATTTTCCGAGAAGAGATTGAATCTTTTTGATTGATTGATTGAAGGGAGCTTTCAGAACGCCGGCTTCGGTGATGATGCCGGTAATGTATTGATGCGGCGTCACATCGAATGAAGGATTAAAGATCTTCATACCCTTCGGCGCAAGCTGCTTTCCCTGGATATGAGAAACCTCATGATGCGGCCGCTCCTCGATCGGGATATCTTTCCCCGTTTTCGCTTTGAGGTCGAAGGTCGTGCTCGGCGCAGCGATATAGAACGGGATCTTGTGGACATGCGCGAGCACCGCGACGCCATAAGTGCCGATCTTATTGGCTGTATCCCCATTCATGGCAATACGGTCGGCGCCCACCACCACGCCGTCAATCTTCCCGGCCCGCATGAGACTCGCCGCCATGTTGTCACAGATCAAGGTCGAGGGGATCTTGCTTTTGTGAAGCTCCCAAGCGGTCAGCCGCGCACCTTGTAAAAGCGGGCGCGTTTCGTCGGCATAGACAAAGAATGGTATCTTTTTTTCCTTCATCGCGTAAAAGACAGCAAGCGCCGTTCCGTAACCGGATGTCGCCAATCCCCCGGCATTGCAGTGCGTCAGGATACGGGAGCCGGCCTTAAAAAGCTTTGAACCGTATTGTCCGATGCTCCTGCAGATCAAGATGTCATCCTCATGTATTTGCTGCGCTTCCTCGAGTATCATCTTTTTCAAATGTTCTACGTGCTTGGCTCGATGCAAAGCCACTTTGCTCAGGATCCGTTCAAGCGCATAGGCAAGATTGCGCGCGGTCGGTCGCGAAGAATCGAGATACCGGGCTTCTTTGAAAAGCTTCACCTGAAATGCTTTGGGCGTTCCCCGGAATGAGTGGATGCCAAGATAAAGGCCATAGCCTGCCGTGATGCCGATGGCCGGCGCTCCCCGAACCACCATCGTGCGGATCGCTTTCCAGACAGCCGTGGAAGTCCGGCACGGAACCCAGATCTCATGGACAGGCAGTTTCCGCTGATCCAACAGATAAAGAGTATTATTCGCAAAACGGATGGGCGAAAAGGGCACCTTCAAGTTTTTCATAAAATCCTCATTGAGTGAGCCATTGCGTCAGGCCTGGGATCCCGAGCAAACGGCAGAAAAAATCCATTCCGAACCTGACACAGGGCATGAGAAAACCTTTCAGCGACAAAAACAAGATCACAATAAATCCGAATCGCTCCACTTGAAAATACGCGCTCGCCCAAGAAACCGGCAAGAGACCGCCGACCAGCCGCGAACCATCAAGCGGCGGGATAGGGATCAGATTGAAAACCCCCAACCCGAGATTCAAATAGATCCCGTAGAGCAGTAAAGGATTATGGTTTATTTTAAAAAAGAACGCAAGAACTGCGGCCATCGCAATATTCGACACAGGACCCGCAAGCGCCACGAGCATCATATCGCGCCGGGGATTTCTCAACTTCGAAAAATTGACGGGTACGGGCTTCGCCATCCCGATCATGAAGCGGCCGCCCGTTGTGAAATAAAGGATCGCTGGCAGGAGAACGGTCCAAAAAGGATCGATGTGCCGCAAAGGATTGAGCGTCAGCCGGCCGGCCCTTTTGGCCGTATCATCTCCGAGCCAATGAGCGATAAATCCATGACTGACCTCATGTACCGTCATGGCCACAAGAAGGATTAAAATGGTCGTAATCAGCATAGGCCGAAGAGGTCTTTCGCATTTTTTGTGGTCAGATCCGCCATTTCCTCCAC
>JBAXGK010000083.1:0-8138 GCA_037139435.1 Candidatus Omnitrophota bacterium
CTGATTTTTATTTTCTTTTCCCGAATGGTAATCAGGGCAGCCCCAATCACAGCTTTGCTTCGATTGACTTGAATTGGGACAGCCCTGATTTTTATTTTCTTTTCCCGAATGGTAATCAGGGCAGCCCCAATCACAGCTTCGCTTCGATTGGCTTGAATTGGGACAGCCCCAATTTCAAAAATCTGAAATTGAAAGGTGTTGGGACTATGGAAACGAAGACGCCCCCTTTTAATGCAACACCCGCCGCGGCTAAAACCAAGATCGATCGGGCGATCGCTTTGGAGCGCGAGGCCCACCGTCTTCGGAGCGAAAATAAGATCGATCAGGCCTTTCAAACCTTTGACCAGGCCGCCAAGCTTTTCCAGGAAGCGAATGAGCCGCTCAAGGCCGCCGTTTGTTTTTCATCTGCTGCGACGTGCTGGAATATTCATACCGGCCGACAACCGCTTCGTAATGCCGCGACGCGTAATGAATCGGCAGCACTTCAGGCTCTCGTGGCCCATGACTACGCTTACGCCGAATCTCTTTTCAGCGAAGCTGCGCTCCTTTATGAAAAGGAAGGGGATTTCACAAAATATTCTTATTGCTACCTTCGTGCCAAGGACGCCCGGCTCACTCGTTTGTGGAAGACCTTTACGCACTCACAGGGGGAGGGTTTTCATTCGGTGGGGCTGCAGTCCTTGTCGTGGAGGGAGCGACTAACCATTTTCTCAAGCTTGTTTTTCGGTTTACTGAACCGGGTGGTCTGGGGATACGGAGAAATGCCCTTTCGCACGTTCGGGATCGCTTGCGGGGTCGTTGTGTTAAGCACGCTCTGCTACTATGTCTCCGGAGCCGTTCTGACGGGTGGGTTCGTGCAGAAGGTCAGTTTTTTCGAATCGTTCTACATGAGCATCATGACCTACACGACCGTGGGTTATGGGGATTATGTCCCGATGGGTTGGACCCGCGGGGTGGCAGCGATGGAAGCTCTTTTGGGGGTCATGCTCACACCTCTTTTCCTTATATCCTTGAGCCGCCGCTATCTCAGGACCCGATAACGCAAACGACGCCACAAGGAGAAATCATGAGTCGCATTCAACCGATAGATCCGAATACAGCCCAGGGCAAGACGAAGGAATTATTAGACGCGATCAAGGCGAAGTCGGGACGCGTTCCGAATATTTTGAAGACCATGGCCCATTCGCCCGTAGCGCTTCAGGCCTACATGGGAATGAGTGGGGCTTTGGCCGATGCGAAACTGCCTCTCAAGGTCCGCGAACAGATCGCGCTTGCGGTGGGAGAGGACAATCAATGCCATTATTGTGTCGCGGCGCATTCGGCGATCGGGAAACATGCAGGGCTTACGCCTGAGGAGATCGACGCGGGCCGGCGGGCGAATTCCTCAGATCCTAAAATAAACGCGATCCTCAGGTTTGCTAAAAAACTCTCAGCCCAACGGGGAAATATCACGGACGGAGAGTTGGCGGAAGTTCGAAAAGCGGGTTGTTCGGACGAAGAGATCTTCGAGATCATCACAGCGGTGGCGCTCAACCTCTTCACCAATTATGTCAACCATGTGGCGGATACCGCGATTGATTTTCCACAGGCTCAGCCGCTCACCTAAGCCTCTGTTAGAGGCTAATGGGAAAGCATTTAGACCCTGGGGTTGTGATGAAAGTTGTGAGGGGTTCCAACATTCTTTTGAGAGTAGACGGAAACGCCTTTGACGTTTCCGGTCTCTAACGGGGTAAACCTCTGTGAAACAATTAAAACTTTTTGATTCGCTTAATCTTCGCGAGAAGAAACAATACGCCAGCATTCCCGAGAATTGGAAGTTAAAGCCTCTTTGCTGTCTTTCGAATGTCTCGGATGAAGAGGTCTATTACGCGACCTCGGAGGAGGGAACGGTTTCGAGCCTGGACGTTTTCCGCAAGGTCCATACGTTCACACTTTATCTCCTCAATAAGACGGGCGAGCAGGTGCTCTGTTTTAAGAAACACGCCGGAATTTTTTCGAACAAGATGGAGATCTTTAACGCGGATGAAGACCATCTTGGCTCGGTTCAAAAACACGGGGCTTCGAAAACGCACTTTCAGGTCCTGGACGCCGGAGGGCAGGTTTTTTATGAGATAGACGCTCCCGCCTTGAATCCCGAGACCTTTCATATCCGCAAGGGCGACACCGCGGTGGGAAGGATCAGCAAGCGGCCGACCCGGATCGCGGAGGAGGGTGTGTCACGCAACGATCACTTCGGGATCGTGTTCCCGTTTGCCGCCGACACCACGGAAAAAGGAGTTCTTCTTGGGGCTCTTTTCCTGATCGACCTGACGTTTTAAAGCGCTCCAAGTCGCCGGGCAACGGGTAACGGGGAACGTTGAACGTAACAGATTTTCGTTCCCCGTTCGGCGTTCCCCGAGCGAAGAGCCCTTGGCGCTCTCTGGCTGTGCTTGCATCCGCCTCACAGATTGATTATTATCCTTTCATGAGCGCTCCCGAAAAAACGCATCAAGCGACGCATGAACTTGGCCGCGTCTATGACTCGATCACGGACAGTAAGGTTCTCACCGAATTTTTTCTGACCACCGTATCCCAATTTATTCCCGCACGGCAGAGTTATCTTTTTCTCGCGGCTCGGAACAAAACCCTTTTAACCGAAGCGACCGTTCCTCCTGTCGAAAAGGCCCCGGAAGATCTCGTGGCTGAAGCGCAGAAAATGTTTGAAGGGGGAAAGCCTTGCGCCGTGAAGGGGCGGATGTACCTTCCTTTGATCGCCCGGAACAGCGTCATGGGGATCGCGTGTCTCGAAAGAGGGACTGAGGCGCCTGTTTTTACTCCTGAGGAGGTCGGGATCGGGTTTGACCTGGCTTCAGAGTTTTCCGGTGCGCTCAAGAATATCCTGCTTTTTGAAGAAAACATTAAAATGGAGCGATTGGCCGCAGTCGGACAAGCCATGGGCATGGTGGTTCATGAGATCAAGAACATCATGCAGCTCGCGCGTTTCTCGGATGAGATGACACGCATGGGACTCAAAGAGAAGAACGAGAAATTCCTTACGACCGGGCTTTCCAAAATGGCCAAAACGTTGAAAGAAATGGACGGTTTCATCTGGGAGATGTTGAGCCTGACGAAAGATTACCAGCTGGAGCCCGAAAAAGTGGATTTGGGAGCAATCCTGGCCGAATTGCAAAGCGATCTCGCGGAGCGGGCGGCAGGATATCAAATCCGGCTTGATTTTAAAACGGTCCCAATGCCAATCAGTCGAAACGAAGTTGAGATTGGGGCCGTCCCGGCGACCGTTACTGAAAAGAATCTAAACGCCGGGGCGGATCCGGATTTTCCGGCCGTGGAAGGGGACGGGCGCTCCCTTTATCGCGCGCTTCTTAATCTCGTGAAGAACGCTTTTGAAGCTTTCCAAAATAAAACGGATGCCTGCATCAAGATCTGCGCTCGGATCATAGATGGCGAGCACTATGAGCTGAGCGTGGAGGATAATGCCTGCGGGATGAGTGAAGACGTGAAGGCGAAACTTTTTGAGGCGTTTTTTTCCACCAAAGGAAAGCGCGGAACAGGACTCGGGCTTATGGTGGTGGCGCGTACCGCGAAAATGCATCAAGGGACTGTTCGTGTCGAAAGCCAGCCCGGCGTGGGGACGAAATTCATCCTGACGCTTCGGCGGTCTTTCGCAAAAGCTCTCTAAATTCCCTAGGGCTATTTTATCCCCGAACACATTCACAGGAGCAAACTTATGCCGGGTCGTAAAAAGATCGGATTGTTGACCTCTTTCACGAGCGAGATATTTAAAGGAGAATACTTCACGAGGATCATCACCGGGGTCATCAACGCTTTCTGGAACACGGATTATCAGCTGAAATTGATCACGGTGCGGGAGGATGAAGATCCCAAGGCCCGGCTTGCCGAAGAATCGGTGGAGGGACTGATGTTCCTGACGTGGACGATCCACCGTGCTTTTCTGGAAGAAGCCAGGAAGGCCGGCCTTCCGACAGCCGTGATCAATGATTTTGAGACGGGTTTTATCGGCAATATCATTTATGGCGATAATCGTTCCGGCGTCGAACAAAGCCTGCAGCACCTAAAGAATACAGGACGGACCAAAGTTGGCATGCTCCACGCTCCGGAGGATGCCTCGATCGATTCCCGGGAAAGGCACAAGCTTTGGGAGGAACTTTTGGGGCAGTATGAGCTGACGGCCGATCCGGCGCATTACCGCAAGTGTGACTATTATTTCGAAGAAGACGGATATCTTAAAATGATGGATATCCTCCAGAACAGCAAGACTCTCCCTCAAGCCATGCTGTGCTTCAATGACGATATTGCGATCGGCGCTCTGAGGGCTTTAAAGGAAAGCTGGATCATGTGCCCCGGGCAGGTCGCGGTGATCGGGTATGACGGGATCTTTAAAGGAAAAGTCGTGGAGCCTTCCCTGACGACGGTCAGCCAGCCTCTGGAGGCCATGGGGGCGGAAATGGTCCGGACGATCATTGGCTTGATCGAAGGACAAATCGAAGAACCGGTCCAGAAGAAATTCACTCCGGAGCTCGTGATACGGCGTTCCTGCTGAATCACGCATGAAATCCGATCGGGCCTTTGGGTTTCGGCTCTGGATCGGGCGAGGCGAAGAGCTTTCTCAACGTATCAAAAACAACCTTGAGCTGTGAGTCGTATTTCTTTTCCATCGCTTCGATTTTCTCCCATATCTTTTTATGAGATCGGATCATTTCTCGCAGTCGTGTGAAGGCGCGCATGATCTCGATCCTTGTCTTTCATTCTTTTCCGGAATGGTGACAAGGATTGCCCCAATTTCATCTGCGATGAAATTGATAGGAATTGGGACGATATTAACAAGGACGGCCTTTTTACTCCTCAAAACGCTGGAAAGCATCGCCACGCCATTCTCGGTGAAGGCAAAAGGCCTATGTCGGATGCCCATCTTCTCGCGATTGGATATCACAATTTGTGACATCCAATTTTTCTTTTCTGCGGGAGTTAATTGAAACATGAAATCTTTTGGAAAACGCTCCAGGTTGCGCCGGACAGCCTGATTGAGCGCTCCTGTGGTAACGCCATAAAGGACGGCAAGGTCTCTATCCAGCATGACCTTGTGGCCGCGTAGAAGCAGAATGCTCCGCTCGATCATTTCTTTTGGAATCAATGTATCGCTTTTTTTCATAGAGACAAGCTATCACGGTATTTTGATTAAAGCAATATAAATATAATTATAAGCAATATTCAATCCGTTCTGTTTTCCGTCAATCGGCTGGACGAAATAAGCTATTTTGAGATATGCCGCACAGTCTGCCCGCCAACCTTTGTTCGGCTCATCTTAAAGCGTTTGCTGTAGGCTAGGGTCTGAAGTCTTCGGTCTTGTCAGGGGATAACTACGGTGAGGGCGGTGATGTCATCGTGCTGGTCGGCGCCGGTCGTGAACTTGCGGACATCCTCAAAGATCCTCTCTGAGTACCCGGCCGCGGAGTCGGCTTCCTCTTTGACGCATTCCGCGAGCCGTTCGATTCTATATTCCCTCCCGCGTTTGTCGCGCGCCTCCACCACACCGTCCGTATAAAGGAAGAGGGCGTCGCCTGGTTCCAGGTGCGCGGTGTTCAGGAAAAAAGATGTTTCCGCCATGAGGCCAAGCGGCGGGCTTTGGGCTCCTTTGAGGATCTCGGGAATGCCCCCCGCAGCTTTCCTTAAAAGGATCGGAAGATGACCGGCGGAAGAATACTGGACGGTATTGGTGTTTCTATCGATCAGGAGGCAGATCATCGTAAGGAACATCCCGAACGGGCTGTTCACCGAGAGCCGCTGGTTGAGGGCGGTCAAGAGTTCGGCCGGGTCTTTGGCCTGGGGCGCAAGAAACCGGTATTCGGACATCGCGCGAACCATGTAAAGTGCGGCCGGAACTCCTTTGCCGGAGACATCGCCCAGGATGACACCGACCCGGTTTCCGTCGAGTGCGATCACATCGTAAAGGTCGCCTCCTACGTCAAAGGCCGGAAGCGTGAGAGCGCAAAGGTCCACTCCGAACCGGCGGCTTGTGAGGTCCGGGAGAAAATTCTGTTGGATCTCGTGAGCGATCTTCAGAGCTTGCTTGGCTTTTTCCTGTTTGACGATCTCTCCGTGAAGTTGCGCGTTCTCGATCGCGATGGCCGCCTGATCGGCGAAGGTCTCAAAAAGTTCCAGGTCCTCAGGACCGAAGCCGCCCTGCGAAGACGGGCGAGCCTCGTCCTGTTTTGCAGGCGGGCCTTCCCGGCGAAGGGGATTGATAGCCTGGAGAACACCGATCACTTTTCCTCTGGCATTCATAGGAACGCAGAGGATCGCCCGCGTGACAAAGCCTGTGGAATTGTCAAAGCGCTTGGCGAAGCGCGGGTCTTTGTGAGGATGATTGACGATCTCGGGTTTACCGGATGCGGCGACCGAACCCGCGATGCCTTCGCCCATTTTCACACGGAATTTTTCCTCGAGCTCCGCGCCTTTGCCGCCGAGTGCTACCCTAAATACCAATTCATTGGAGGTCTCGTCGATCAGAAGAAGCGACGCGACCTCAGAGCGCATGACCTCCGAGGACGTTTTCATGATGAGCGCGAGGAGTTCGTTCAGCTGGAGCGTGGAGTTAAGAACCTTGGTCAGGGCCAGGACTTTGCGGAGATTGACGACGGTGGGGTCTTCGGGAAGATCCTCGCCTGAAGATCTTCTGACTTTCTTGCGTCGGGCTCCGAGGGCTTTGCGCATGGGGATCTCCTAGAGAACCTTCTGAAACAAAAGAGTGATCAAAACGGCATAGATCAGGCTGAGGAGAAAAGCGGTCAGGTCTCTCAAGGGTTTAACCGGCAAACGGAAAACGCCCACGCAGGGAACAAGAAGAAGCATCCAGGGCGAGGTGCATGAGAGGAGAATCCCGGCCACAAGCGATCTTTCAAAGATGGTGTAGGTGATCTCCGAAGAGCTGATCAGATAAAGGGGCGGGCGGCCCTTCAAGTAGCTTTTCGTGAAAGCGTTCAGGACGTAACTTCCGGCGAACGTGAGCGTGATAAAAAAAATAGCGCCCAAGGTCCAAATATTGTTCCGATACAGGGTGTCGAGGAGCGCGGAATTCGGGAACCCGCGGAGCGCGTGGCTGATCGGCAAAAGAAAGATCGCGCTGATCACGAGGACATGGCAGGACTGATCGGCCATGAAATAAACGAAGGTGTTTGCCGGAGTTTTCTTCGTGATCGAGTATTTGATAAGGTCTTGCGCAAGATGCGCCAGAACGAGACCTGTCACAAAGAGCCAGATCTGGGGGAGGTTCAGGTAAGGATAAAGAAGTATGAGTGAGACGAGGCCTTGGATCAGGGCGTGGAAGAGCTGCCCCAGAAAGTTCCGGACTTTGAGCTGGTAAAGCTCCTCGAACTGGAGGATGAAGTCGGCGATCAAGTGCGCCAGGATAAGTTTTAAGAAAAGGAACATATCGCCTTCACCCCGTAAGAGATAAGAAGTGCCATTGGCACTTCTGTCTATGAGACATGATCGTCTAAACAAATTCTGTGACGCCATTCAGATACATAAAATAATCAGCCCCGAATCTCTAACGGGGCAAGTTATTATGTCATTTTTCCGGTCCTTGTCCAAAAGGATTCTAAAGGGTTGACGAGGACCGCCCCAATTTCACTTCGTGAAAATTGATAGGTATTGGGACGGCGCTTGAGAAGAGATTTGTTAAGGGGATGTCGATGATAGCCTAGCTGTTAGCGTCTCTCTTTTTCATTCAAGGCTGGAAACCGATCGGGCCTTCGGGTTTGATGGGAGGGAAGAGAGGTGGATTCATCATCTGGCGGATCGCCGCAACAATATTTCGGATTGCCTCATCGTGCTTTCCTATTTTTCTTTCCAGTTCAATTAGTTTATAAGTTAAGTCTTTGTTCGCGACGAGGATTTCCCGTAACCTGACGAAAGCCCTAACGATCGAGAGACTCATTTCAGTAGCGTTCAAACTGTTCAGGACGTTCGCGAGCATGAGGGCCCCATGTTCCGTGAAGACATAGGGCAGCACGGGTGAGAACCTCAAACGTCTGAGGTGGTCACAGTTTGTGACCACCTCGTGTTTGTGTGCCCAGCATGAAACCAAACCAGGAGGTGCAAGTCCTCTGAGGATACTG